>JAEXOY010000028.1 GCA_023439045.1 Bacillota bacterium
GTCCGGTGCCGCTGCCGACCGAGAAGCACCGCTTCACCGTCATCCGCTCGCCGCACAAGTACAAGGACTCCCGCGAGCACTTCGAGATGCGCATCCACAAGCGGCTGATCGACATCCTCGAGCCCACGCCGAAGACGGTCGACTCCCTCCAGCGCCTGGACCTGCCGGCCGGCGTCGACATCGAGATCAAGATCCAGAACGTCTAGGGGCGACGCGACCCGGCGCGGCGGGGGTGTTGCGCTCCCTCGGCCGGGTCGACAGGGGATTTGGCCGGCCGGAGCGGCGCTGCTACTCTCTCCCGGTCGTCACGAGCACCCACCCGCTCGTGTGATCCCCTCCCTTCCGCACCGCGCGGAGCCACCGCTCCGGCAGCAGTGGGGTTTGAATCAATCGACGTCCGGACAGGCCGGCGGGCACAGCCCCGGCGGAACCACCCGGCACAACCGAGACATCGCTCCGCCAGGACCTGCCTGTGCGGAGCGCTCGCGTGAGCGGCACCTGTACGCCAGATCCCCAGGGGTCGACCGGAACACCGCTGACGGACCACGCCAAAGGACACAAGCCACCATGGCGAAGAAGGCAATCGTAGGAGAGAAGCTGGGCATGACCCAGGTGTGGGACGACGACAACAACGTCGTGCCCGTCACCGTGCTGCGCGTCACGCCGGCCAGGGTCGTCCAGCTCCGCACCACCGAACGCGACGGCTACAGCGCGCTCCAGGTGACCTACGGTCACCGCGACGCCCGCAAGCTCAGCAAGCCCGTCGCCGGCCAGTACGCCGCCGCCGGCGTCGCCGCCGGGGCGAAGCTCCTGGCGCTGCGCCTCGAGGACGTCTCCGGCTACGAGGTCGGCTAGCAGATCGCGGCGGACATCTTCGCCGCCGGCGAGCGCGTCGACGTCACCGCCGTCAGCAAGGGCAAGGGCTTCGCCGGTGCCATGAAGCGCCACGGCTTCGGTGGCCAGCCCGCCTCGCACGGTGCGCACCGCGTGCACCGCAAGCCCGGCGCCATCGGCCAGTGCGCCACCCCTGCCCGCGTGTTTAAGGGCACGCGCATGGCGGGGCGGATGGGCGCCGAGCGCGTCACCACGCTGAACCTGCGCGTCGTGTCCGTCGACGCAGAGGCCGAGACCATCCTCGTGCGTGGCGCCGTGCCCGGCCCTCGCGGCGGGCTCGTGATCATCCGGGACGCGGTCAAGGCCGGCGTCACCGAGGGAGGTGCCTCCTGATGCCCTCGACCAAGCTGCGCACCAGCGCCGGCGCCGAGAAGGGCTCGGTCGACCTGGCCGACGAGATCTTCGGCATCGAGCCGAACGTGCCGGTCATGCACCAGGTCGTGACCGCCCAGCTGGCGGCCCGCCGTGCGGGCACCCAGTCGACCAAGACCCGTGCCGAGGTCGCCGGTGGCGGCGCCAAGCCGTGGAAGCAGAAGGGCACCGGCCGTGCCCGTGCCGGCTCCATCCGCGCTCCGCAGTGGCGTGGCGGTGGTGTGGCGCTGGGCCCCAAGCCTCGCAAGTACGACCAGAAGACCCCCAAGAAGACGAAGCGGCTCGCGCTGCGTTCGGCCCTGTCCGACCGCGCCGCGGAGGACAAGGTCGTCGTCGTCTCGGAGTGGGCCTTCGAGGCGCCCAGCACCAAGGCGGGCGCCGCGGCGCTGGCCGCGCTCGGCGTGTCGGGCCGCACCCTCATCGTCGTCGACCCGACCGACGTCGTGGCCTACAAGAGCTTCCGCAACCTGCCGGGCGTGCACGTGATCACCCCGGGCGAGCTCAACACCTACGACGTGCTGGTGAACGACTTCGTGGTCTTCACCGTCCAGACACTGCCCGGGGCCGTCGCGGCCTCGCCGGAGGCGGCCTCGTGAAGGATCCCCGTGACGTCATCCTCCGACCCGTCGTGAGCGAGAAGTCCTACGGGCTCCTCGACGACGGCGTCTACACCTTCGAGGTCGCCCCCTCGGCCACCAAGCCCGAGATCCGCGACGCCGTCCAGGCCATCTGGCCGGGCGTGAAGGTGACCAGCGTGAACACGCTCACCCGCAAGGGCAAGCGCAAGCGCAATCGCCGCAGCCCCACGTTCGGCACGCGGCCCGACACCAAGCGCGCGCTGGTCACCCTCTCCGGTGACGGCGACCAGATCGACCTGTTCGAGGTGAAGTGACATGGCCGTCCGCAAGCGCAAGCCCACCAGCCCCGGCCGCCGGTTCCAGACGGTCTCGGACTTCTCCGAGATCACCCGGTCCGAGCCCGAGAAGTCGCTGCTGGCCCCCAAGAACCGCACGGGCGGTCGCAACAACCACGGCCGCAAGACCTCGCGGCACCGTGGCGGCGGCCACAAGCAGCAGTACCGGGTCATCGACTTCAAGCGGAACAAGGACGGCGTGCCGGCCAAGGTCGCCTCGATCGAGTACGACCCCAACCGCACCTGTCGCATCGCGCTGCTCCACTACGCGGACGGCGACAAGCGCTACATCCTCGCCCCGAAGGACCTGAAGGTCGGCGACGTGGTGCAGTCCGGCCAGGGCTCGGAGATCCGCCCCGGCAACGCGCTGCCGCTGCGCTACATCCCCGTGGGCACGGTCGTGCACAACGTCGAGATCAAGGTCGGCGCGGGCGGCAAGATGGCCCGGTCCGCCGGCTCGAGCGTCCAGCTCGTCGCCCGTGAGGGCGACTTCGCCACCCTGCGCCTGCCCTCCACGGAGATGCGCCGCGTGCCGATCGACTGCCGTGCCACCGTCGGCTCCGTCGGCAACTCCGAGCACGAGCTGCTCAAGGTCGGCAAGGCCGGCCGTAACCGCTGGAAGGGCATCCGCCCCCAGACCCGCGGCGTCGCCATGAACCCCGTCGACCACCCCCACGGTGGTGG
>JAEXOY010000010.1 GCA_023439045.1 Bacillota bacterium
GCATTGAGATAATACAAGCCTGTTTCCTTATCATATTGATAGCCTGCGTAGGTTATGGTGTTGCTGGTTGTGCCTGTTGTGTCGGTTATGTTTCCAAATGCATCATAGTAATAGGTTGCCGCTACTGCTCCATCTGGTTTTAGCAGGGCTGTTACGTCTGCGTGTCCATTGTACATGTAATAGTAGCTGGTTCCTTCTGAGGTTCTCATTAACAGGTTTGTGCCGTATACGTTTCTTCCTGTTTGAATGCCTGATGCATCTAGTTCTAATACTACCTTGTCATATTCATAGAGGTATCTTTTTATTACTCCGTTTACTTTTTTCTCTACTCTATAACCTTCACCGTTGTAGGCGTTTTCTATTGTTGTTTGGCCTGCTACTGATTTTATAAGCTGGTTCAGGTTGTCGTAGATGTTTATTAGTGTTACTACGCCATTTACCTTTGTTGTGAGCTGATTTCCGTTACTGTCGTAATCATATTCTGTTGTAGTTGTTATTGTTCCGTTTTGGTCAGTTACTACTTTGTCCAGCCTGTTTTGCTCATTGTAGCTGTAGGTGTTTGTTGTTTTAACTGCTCCTAGCAATATTTCCTCTGTTACTCTGTTTCCAGCTTTATCGTAGGTGTAGCTAGTTGTTACTGTGTTTGGCTCTTTTACTGTTTCTAGCCTATTTAGTTCGTCATAGGTGTAGCTGGTTTTGCCCTTTGCATCAATTTTTGATGTTTGGTTGTGTGCTTCATCATAGATATAGCTGTAACTGTCAAGCTTTGTGCCATCCGCTTTTTTGTTTGTCAAGGTCCATAATAGGCCATCTTTGTAATATGTATAGTCTTCTCTTGCGCCATCGCTGTATTCTACTGCTTTTCTTGCTCCATTCTCGTAATAGCTGTATGTTGTTGTTTTAGCATCTGCTATTACTTCTATTAATCTTCCTACCTTGTCATATACCTTTTCGGTTAGGTTGCCTCTTGGGTCCTTTGAGGTTTCAATGCTGCGTCCAGGTTCTATATTTGATATTTTATCATATACAAAGGTTGTTGTTCCAATGCTTGGTACGGTTTTGGTTAATACTCTGTTAAGCTCATCATAGGTTCTGGTTGTTGTTCCTGTGGTGTCTGTCATGGTGAGCTGATTGCCGTTGTTGTCGTAGGTATAGGTTATTGTATCTGTTGCTGTTGTCTGCTCTAATACTCTGCCATGGCTGTCATACTTGTAGGATGTCTTGTTGCCTTTTCTGTCGGTTCTTGTTTCTAGGTTGCCATCTGCGTAGTAGGTGTATTTTTCTACCTTTGAATCGGTATATGTGTAATTACGGCTGGTTCCTGTTCTTCCGCCTGGGTCAATGCGTTTGGTTACCTTATTGGCAGCGTTATACTCGTATGTAGTTACATTTCCTTTTCCATGGATGCTGGTATCAAAATAGAACCATACCTTTAAACAGGCTGATTTCAAAAAACACCATATGGTAATTTCAAACAGGCTAAGGTGCAAATAACCCAATTGCAACCCAATTTGGAGTAAAGGCAAAATATCGATTACAATACGAAATGATTTCTGAAACTTTTCTCAGAAATCATTTCGAAGATTTTTTTGAGTGTTTTTGGCATGAAGTATGATCATTGATTATAATAGTTTACTTGAGTTCATTGGCCACTTCAATCTCGATAATCCCTAGATCAATTAATGCAACAGACAGTAAACTTAATAGCTTATACTTATTACTTTGAGAATACCTTACTTCCTGCCCTTCGAAAACCTCCGAGTTTGTATATCCCATATTATCGATTTCTAAAGTAATTTGTTCCATATCAAGATACTTCAACATTTCACTTGCTGCCTTTTTTACAGTATCTTCGGTGATTTTGTTATATTGTATCTGTGTATTCTGTCCAGCAACAAATGCCTTGACTTCCTTGCCAATGGCGAATTCTATCAAATGGGTATCATCTATAAAATTAGCGACACCATAGCTTTCAATGCATGGGTAGCTTAATAGCAGCAAGCCACCTCTTAATCCGCCCTCATTTTCATATGCATTTTTAAGCTGGGATATTAATTTTCTTATCAACGTTGCATCTACATTGGACTTTGGATCACGGTCAAATATATAGTAGATTGCAGCCTTATCAACAGGAAAATCATACCCCGATATCAATGTGTCAAATATACTGTCAAGATAGCAATTCTCGTCACAGATATCAGAAATATTTGACTCTTCTGTATTTATAACTGCAATCTTAGAAGTACTTACATTCCTACTTCTGAAAAAGTTTGCTTTCCCTCTTCTCTTTTCAATATATTCATAGCCCAGGACGTTACAGAAAATACGTCTCAGTAAAGTAAACTCCGTTTTTCCTCCCTCAACTATAAAAAGCACTCTACCAACACTTTTATCCTTATTAATTTTCATAGGCGTCCTTATACTTTGGCAATCCGCCAAATACTCCACTCAAATACATCTTTTCAAGGTTCTGAGCAACCCTAGGCTGTTCATCAGAGAACCTCTTTATATGACTGCCGTTCTGTCCGTCAAATTCCACAGAATATATTTGGTCTGGGCGAAGCAAAGAAGTTGAGAGCAAATTTGTTGAATGAGAAACAAAAATCATCTGTGACCGTCTTGCAGTATTCATGAAGTACTTAACCAACAACTCTTCCAGTTCATTATGAAAGCCACTGGAAAACTCATCAATTAACAGCATGCCATTATGCTGGGCAATATATAAAAATGCCGGTAACAGATTAAGCAGTGTACGATTTCCTAAAGATTCCTCCCCAAAAGGGATTGGTGTGTTAATTCCTTTTCTTTTGAAGAACAACATTTTTTCTTCGTTCTTATTATATTTTATTAAAACATGATCTCCTTTAGCTTCATTTGCATAATCTATAGCCTGGTCAAAATTATATTTCTTGAAAAACAGGTTAATCTCATCTGTTCCTTTTTCTTCGATATATTTAGTAATCCTAAAGTCCTGTTTCCCGTATGATATTACATTTCTATCAAATGCATTTAAATAAATTGAGGCCTGCAAAAAATCGAACCATTTTCGTAAGGTTTCATTCCCCGCAAACCTGGTGTTAAAATAAACTGAACGCAAAAAAAGCGTTTCCTTATCAAGATCACTATAGTTTTCGTTGTCGGTAATATATGATTTAGCTGTTACACCCATTCTTTCAAGTAGCACTTTATTATCAATATATAGTTTTTCAGAAAGCATGACCTTCTTAATATCAAATTCAAAAAAGTAGCGAATTTCTTTATCATTAATCTTAAAGTAATAATCTAATGAAAACTCAGGTCTGTCTGAAAAAAGACAACCAAAAAGTCCGGAGTTTATTTCCTTCTCCATAAACAAAAGGTCAAGTAATAATCTAATAGCATGTAGTGCATTGGATTTTCCTGAAGCATTTGCACCTACAAACATGGTTCCCTTTAGCGCTCCGTTATCAGAAACGTTTGGTGTATCCAGTACTTTATAATTAGTTTTTGTAAAGTCTATTGTGGTTTCATATTTAAAAGATTTAAAGTTTTTAATTATCAACTTAGTTATCATAAAAATCACCCTTTCGAACCTAATTATATCACTTTAATATATTATACGCAATATTTTTACACTTAATACTATGTTAATCGTAAATTATTTACGATTAACATAGTATTAAAAAGAATAAGGTGAAGCTGACTCATAACTTTTTGACTTAGAATCATTTTTTTGAATTACAAGATTAATTTTATTACGTGCATGGCTGTATTTCTTTTTCCCTTTTAATGCTTTCGCATATCGATGAAGTCCAAAAATGTTTTGCTTCTTTATATACCTGACCAACGGCGAATGTCCATATACCTCAAAATCTTTGGTATTTAGGTATCTAGTTCCATATTTATCTAATTATTGTATCCGAACCGTTTATCTTTTGTTAACAAAACTTTCATCCAGTAATGTTCTCTGTTAATAATATATTTGTCATCAGTAGTTGATTTATATATCTCTAAAATGGAATATCTAAAATTAGCTTTTATATATTCAAAGTCAAGGTTCTTCAAATCCTTATTCCCACCATGTCCGTTCTCTATGTAATTCTTCCATCTACCTAATAACATGTATTCACCATACGCAGAACCTACATATCTTTTTCCAGATTCAATATCTGTAATTAAATAAACTCCCTTTTGATTCTCTAATGCAGTTCTCCAATCTTTTTTTTCAATTACTCTAATAAGCTCCTGCCATGATAGACTTATATTCTCATATCCTGGAAAAGAATCATCCTCAAATGTATCATTAATAATCTCAAATACTTCACACTCATTTATGACATTTTCAGCCTTTCTAATCATATTTTGTGATTTATTTTTATACCTTACAATTAATCGCCCAAAGTACTTTTTATACTCTTCTAGAGTTTGATACTCATATCCGACGGCATCATACTTCTCCAAATCTCTCGTTATTTTACTAATATCAAATAACAACCACTTATCAACGCCTATTTTTATGAAGCCAATGGCAACTTGCCCTACCTGAAATGATTTTGTCTTGGAGTAGTTCCAAAATTGTCCGTCATATATTCCTTTATTTTTTTCTTTAAACAGCTTAATAGGATCATAATCCTTGTTATTACTTTGATTGAATCGTATTTTTATATTCTTCAATTCAGATTGGGTAAAATTTAAAATATCATTTAGTAAAATCATTAAAATTCTCCTCTTTTTTTGTATGTAATTTTTTTATTTTAGGATATACAGGTAAATAGATATTGTTAGGTCAAGTTGACTTTCGTATTTATAAAGCCCAATTAGAAGATCCTCTTTAATTTGAATATGCACAATATTCCTCATACCCATCATATTGTATAAGAATCTTCATTGCTTACAGTGTAGCCTAATGCATCACCTATCGCCCACCCACAAGACAGCCTTGAAATTTTCTATACGCATTTTTTATATCCCCTAGCTCAGAATGCTATAGGTAATAACTTCAAATAAATTATATCATATTGAACGTACCATATCGTGGATAGTGAAAAGATTGCATAAGCGTAACAACACACTAACTCCTCGTAACTCTGCTTCCGCGCAATCCTCGCTTTTTACTTCGCATGCTCTGCCGGCAGAGCGCAATCACGCTAGATTAGTTCCCGCTCGGGTAAATGCAGGTGTAGACGCAATAAAAATCACCTCCGCATAAATCGGAGGTGATTTTTATTGGAGCCCTCAACCGGAATCGGACTTGACCTCATCACTTACCATGAATGCACTGCTCGTAAAAAACTTCGCCTTGCTTTGTCATCCTTCGCTCCTGCGGTGCTCACATATCTCATATGTTCCGCTCCTCGCAGTTCTGCTTCCGCGCAATGCTCGTTTTTTACTTCGCATGCTCTGCCGGCAGAGCGCAATCACGCTAGATTAGTTCCCGCTCGGGTAAATGCAGGTTTAGACGCAATAAAAATCACCTCCGAATACATCGGAGGTGATTTTTATTGGAGCCCTCAACCGGAATCGGACTTGACCTCATCACTTATCATGGATGCACTGCTCGTAAAAAACTTCGCCTTGCTTTATCATCCTTCGCTCCTGCGGTGCTCACATATCTCATATGCTCCGCTCCTCGTAGCTCTGCTTCCGCGCAATGTTTGTTTTTTACTTCGCATGCTCTGCCGGCAGAGCGCATCAGGCTAGATTAGCTCGCACTCAGACTACTGCAATTATAAGTTCCAAAAAGAAAAGGTTATCCTAACGGATAACCTTTTCTTTTTGGAGCCCTCAACCAGAATCGGACATGACCTCATCCCTTACCATGAATGCACTGCTCGTAAAAAACTTCGCCTTGCTTTGTCACCTTTCGCTCCTGCGGTGCTCTCATATCTCATATGCTCCGCTCCTCGTAGCTCCGCTTCCGCGCAATGCTCGTTTTTTACTTCGCATGCTCTGCCGGCAGAGCGCTTCTATATTATGTATATGGCTACAGTTCATTCGCATATAAGAATTCATGAAGAAACGAGCATCGCATAAAGCGATGCTCGTTTCTTCATGGAGCCCTCAACCGGAATCGGACCGGTGACCTCATCCTTACCATGGATGCGCTCTGCCGACTGAGCTATGAGGGCAAATATAATTTGTGTACTAGCATCAAAATTGTTACCATAAAATATGATAACCAGATATAGTTTTTCAGTTGCAGTTTCTATACAATTAGCTAATTAATTGCAACTAATTATATAATCAACCGATACAACTATACTTGTAAAGCTTGGAGCGGGTGATGGGAATCGAACCCACGCAATCAGCTTGGGAAGCTGAGGTTCTGCCATTGAACTACACCCGCATTATGTACCGGGAAAACATAATCAAAAATCCAGAACGGTTTGTATTATAGCATACACATTGAGCATAAGTCAACTATACTTTTTGTTCTTCCAAATATTTCTCAAGCTTACGCTTTACACGCTGTAGCGCATTATCAATGGACTTAACGTGCCTTTTGAGTTCTTCTGCTATTTCTTGGTAAGATTTTCCCTCAAGATAAAGAGTAAGTACCTCCCACTCTAATGAACTCAAAATTTCGCCCATTTTACTCTCTATGCCAAGAAATTCCTCACGGTTTATCATAAGAATCTCTGGGTCAGAAATGCTTTCCTCACTGATAACATCCATTAGTGTTCTGTCAGATTCCTCATCAAAAATAGGCTTATTAAGAGACACATACGAATTGAGTGGAATATGCTTCTGTCGGGTGGCAGTCTTGATAGCAGTAATAATCTGCCTAGTAATACAGAGTTCGGCAAAAGCACGGAAAGACGATAGCTTGTCTCCCTTAAAGTCACGGATAGCCTTATACAATCCAATCATGCCTTCTTGTATAATATCCTCTCGATCAGCACCAATTAAGAAATATGTTCGTGCCTTAGCACGTACAAAGCCTTTGTACTTATTAATCAAATACTCAAGCGCAATCTCATTGCCTTCTCTAGCATCAAGAATTACTTCTTCGTCTATCATACCGCAGTATGCTTCTTCAACCTCGGCCTGCACATTTGTCTTCAATTATATTGCCCCCATTTATCTGACCATAATAGACACATATATTAAATTATATGCATCATCCAAGAGTATGTCAATATGCCTCACCTTAGTAAATTTCTAATTTTTTCCATCTAAATTTCTGTCTCTTTGCCTTTTAATTTCATACATTACAATAGCCGCCGCAACAGAGGCATTAAGTGAACTAATTTCTCCCTGCATTGGTATATTCACAACAAAATCACACTTTTCTCTAACTAATTTGCTCATGCCAGTTCCTTCGCTGCCTATTACCAAAGCAGTAGCGCCCTTCAAATCACTATTATAAAAAGCTCTGCTTCCTGTAGCATCTGTTCCCACTACCCATACATTATTCTTCTTGAGATATTCAATAGTCTGGTTAATATTTGTAACCCTAGCTACAGGTACATATTCTACTGCTCCCGCTGAAGCCTTTGATACAGTTGAGGTAAGTCCTATTGCTCTTCTCTTCGGGATTATTATACCGTGCACGCCTACAGCATTTGCAGTTCTCATTATTGAACCAAGATTATGGGGGTCGGTAATTTCATCTAAAATAATTATAAATGGGTCTTCTCCCTTTTCCTTTGCAGCCAGAAGAATATCATCAACACTTACATAATCCTTAACTGCTACAAATGCAATAACTCCCTGGTGAGCCCTAGTTGATGACATACTGTCGAGGGCATTTCTCTCAACCTCGGTTACAATAATACCTTTCTGCTTTGCAACTGCTAATATCTGACGAATAGAGCCTTCCTTTTCTCCCTTAGAAACAAATATCTTGTTAATTGTTCTATTTGCTTTAAGTGCTTCTAGCACCGAATTTCTGCCCTCAAGCTTATCTGCATCATTTACTTCATTATCAAATGTTGCCAAAACATCAACTGGTACATCATGTAGTTTCTCTTGTGATCTCTCATCCTGTTTTCTACTGTGTCCTTTTTCTCTTTTAGGTGCACTTTCTATAAAACGCCCTCTACCACCCTTATTTTTATTGAAATCCTTTGGGGTAGTCTCCTTATTCCTATTCATGTCCTTTGAGGTAGTTTCCTTATTTCTATTCATGTCCTTTGACACACTACTCCTATGCTTATTTATATCCCTAGACTCACTACTTTTCTGACTATTACTTGCTGCTGAAGTACCATTACGCCTGTTCATATCCCTTGATGTATTACTCTTCTGTCTATTCATACCCTCTGAATTATTTCTTCTCATATTCCATCCTGATCCTCTCTTATTTTGCATCTATTAAATTTAAACCCTAAACTATACAGTGGTGGTTATACAAATAATTATAGGCTATAGTAATTATCCTAACCTATAGCCTTTTACAATAAATCTATTCAGTTTCTATACAAAGATTCAATATTTCTTTTAATCGAGAAATAGCATTTGTCAAATATAAAAATCCAATTAGGGCTTCAAAGCCAGTGGAATAACGATAATCCGAAACATCTGCATTCTTGGGTACTGTAGCAGACTTAGCATTACGCCCTCTCCTTACAATATCCTGCTCATCCTGAGTAAGTCTGTCATTTATTCTGTGTATAATATCTGCCTGGGCCTTTGCCTTTACATATTGCACCGAGGTTTTATGCAAAACATGCACATTCGCCTTTTTGCCTGTAACAAGCATAGTACGAATAAACGCCTCATATATAGCATCGCCTACATATGCCAAAACTAGCGGCTGTAAATTGCGAACATCAGCTTCACTCATCTCAAAATCTTTAATGGTATCATTAATAAAATTATCAAACATTATTTTCTCCAGTTATCCTGCATCTCAAATCATTTTTATTATACACTAAACAGCAACGGGTTAAAACATTTCTTATAATTTTGATAATTAACCATTAATTTTTTACCCACAACGAAAAATATAATTATACAAGTTGTCCACAGCATTAAATAAAAAATCCCTCATTATCATAATATTTACGCATATTTACTGTTTTATCCACAGGCAATCCCTAATGTGGACACATTTTATGGGGATAATGTGGATTAACCTGTGTATATGTGTTAAATAGCCTTGTCCATTGTGTGAATAAATATCCTAATAAACTAGCTCATCATCAAGTACTATTTCAACAGGACAATGATCCGATCCCATAATATCCTTATGAATACCTGCAGACTTAATATTTTCCCTAATACCTTCAGAAACCAAAAAATAATCAATACGCCATCCGGCATTCTTTTCTCTTGCCTTAAACATATATGACCACCAAGTATAAGCACCTGTAACATCAGGATTAAGGAACCTGAAGCTATCTATAAAACCACTTTCTAGAAGCTCTGAAAACTTTGCACGCTCCTGATCAGAGAACCCAGCACTGTTTCTATTTGTAGATGGATTCTTCAAATCAATTTCTGTATGTGCAACATTCAGGTCCCCACAAACAATTACAGGCTTTTTAGCTGCTAAATTCAGGAGATATGCTCTTACAGCGTCCTCCCATTCCATACGGTAATCTATTCTTACAAGTTCCCTCTTAGAATTAGGCGCATAGATGTTTACTAGATAGCAACCCTTATACTCAACTGTAATCACTCTTCCTTCTTGGTCATGCTCCTCAATACCAATACCGTTGGTAACACTTATTGGTTCAATCTTCGAAAACACTGCTGTACCAGAATACCCTTTCTTTACTGCATAGTTCCAATATTGATGATACCCAGGCATGTCCAATTCGACTTGTCCTTCTTGAAGTTTGCTCTCCTGAATGCAGAAAACATCAGCGTTTACCTCATCAAAAAAATTCATAAAGCCTTTATCTAGACAAGCTCTTAATCCATTAACATTCCATGAAATAAGTTTCATTAGTAAATCCTCCTGTATATAATAGCTAATTATAGCAAAAAAGGTTATCAAAGCAAAACAAGTTTATAATAGCCCAGGACGCAGGGGCGAGCAGCTTTTCCAAACGGGGAAAGCGACCAGCCCAGGTTGCAGGGGCGAGCAGCTTTTCCAAACGGGGAAAGCGACCAGCCCAGGTCGCAGGGGCGAGCAGCTTTTCCAAATGGGAAAAGCGACCAGCCCAGGACGCAGGGGCGAGCAGCTTTTCCAAATGGGAAAAGCTAGCGCTCCCCTGTCTACTAAAAAAGAATATTCAACAAGCTACTAGCCATTATCTGTTTTGCCTTCAATATTAATAATACTACCCTTCTCGATGGTAGTATTAACAGCAGATTGTACACTTGTTTGTTCATAAATACTGGTACCTACTGTTGTCTTTTCTTGGGACTTTTCAATATTAACCTTTGTCTCGGGTTCAAAATCTTCAAAGTACTTAAGCCTTCCGAAGGTGTTGAAGCTCGAAAACATTATAGTATTTACCACACCATAATACGTACCCCTTGCATGAGTAACTCTGTTGTTCCCCATATAAACACCTACATGAACTATTCCTGTAGATGTTTTTTTAAAGCACAGATCTCCCGGCCTCAGCTCTGATCTTTGTATTGGGCTACACAACTCAGTATACAAGCTTTGTGGGCTATAGTCATTGCCTCTCTGGATGAGACCCATTTTTGCAAGTGTATATACTACAAGACCAGAGCAGTCATAATACTGCATACCAAGCCATCTTTCTGTCGAATAATTTGAAAAGTAGTAATGAGCTCTTCCGTAACTCTTTACAAGCGCATCAAGTACTTCTCTTGTAAGCGGCTGGTCACTCTGCCCACCAAAAACATAACCTGTTCCTAGCTTTGAATTTACAATTGAAATAAACTCTTCAAGTCTATTCAAAATAACACGTCCTTCCATAGCATATTTATATAAAAATATTCCCGTGTTTACATAATATGTGTTGCTTAATGCTTTTGGTACAGCAAAATTATATGACCTTGACTGTATAGGGAAATTATGTTAGTTTATAAATATCTCAATTATGAAGGGACGGTATTGATGTCGGTAAGTTTTGTAATGATAGTTATCAACTAAATACAGTTGATGGGACATATTTTAGTATTTTCAGGTATTACCTGTTATATTTTTGTATGCCCTAAACAGACATTACCTTATTGACTGCTTCAATATTCATTCTGATATTATATTAAATACAGAATCATAGTGTATGACGCGACTAGGTTTGTTTGTCGGGTCATTTTTAATTTCCCGATTCGACCAAATGTGCTATAGTGAGTGCATCAAATATACTGCTACAGCCTGAACCAATACTAGTCTCTTTTAATCTATTGCTGATATCTTGTGACGAAAAGACAGGTATTCTAGCATATAGAATTTTAATGAGTATATACACTAAGTAATAACCCGCAGGAGCATTCTGCCTTTATAGGCAAGGTATGTGTCGTCTGCGGGTTTTTTATGTCCGTAATTTTAGATTTAAGTACAAGAGCTATACAGCCAAAAAGTTTTAGAGATAAAGGAGATTTAAAAATGTATAAAAAAATGTTTACAACATTAGAATTTGATAAGGTACTTAGCATGTTAGAAGACCTCGCTCTATCTAATAATGCAAAAAAAAGAATACAAAAATTAGAGCCATTTCTTTCTGAGAGCGAAGTACATAGGTATTTAAATGAAACAAGTGAAGCTAAAGAAATTATTGAAAACTGTGGTACACCTCCGCTTTCTGCAATGTCTGATTTAGAAAAGTCACTTTCACTGCTTGGTAAGGGTGCTATCTTAATGCCTGAACAATTGGTTAATATCGCTCTATTTATAACTTGCTCTAGAAGACTTAAGAGCTACCTGCAAAAGGCAGAGAGTCTGTCAACATCGGTAGCAACCTATGGTAACTCAATATATGATTTATCAGACATTGAGAATGAAATAAACAGCACTATTAGAGGTAATCAGATTGATGATAAGGCTACTCCAGCGCTTGCTGATATCAGACGAAAAATATTTAACGCTGGCGTTTCAATAAAATCCAAGCTGGATTCATTGTTGAAAAATAACAAAAACTGGTTTTCAGAAGGCTTTGTGTCAATGAGAAATGGGCATTACACGCTCCCTGTGAAAAAAGAATACAAGAGCCAGGTGAGCGGTACTGTTATCGATATATCCCAGAGTGGAAGCACATATTTTATTGAGCCATCGTCCGCGCGGAGATTTCAAGAAGAGCTTAATCTTCTCTTGATAGAAGAGGAAAATGAGATTCGACGTATTCTATATACTTTAACAGCTCTTGTTGAGGAAAATCTTCAGGCTATTCAAATTAATATTGAAGCTATGGAATGCCTTGATTTTATATTTGCAAAGGCCAAACTCAGCATTTCTATGAAGGCAATAGCTATACCTATTTCTAGTGAAAGAAGGATAGAGATTATTGAAGGCCGCCATCCACTTCTCAAGGCTCAAAACATTGTGCCACTAGACTTTAAAATAGGTGGCGGTATAAAAGGCGTTGTTATAACAGGGCCTAATACGGGTGGAAAAACCGTGGCACTTAAAACAATAGGGCTGTTGTCTATAATGGCGCAAAGCGGCCTTCATGTCCCTGCTCAAGGTGGTTGCCTTACAATGAATAATTATGTACTGGCTGATATAGGCGATGGTCAAAGTATTACAGAGAACTTGTCCACCTTCTCCTCGCATATGACCAATCTAATTAGCATTTTGATGGTAACGGACGACCAGTCACTAGTGCTACTGGATGAACTGGGCTCTGGAACTGACCCAGCTGAGGGAATGGGTCTTGCTGTTGCAATCATTGAGGAGCTAGTAAGAAGGAACTGCCTTTTTGTTGCAACAACACATTACCCAGAGATAAAAGAGTTTGCAAAATCTACAGCTGGCTTGATAAATGCAAGAATGGCATTTGACCTCCAAAGCCTCATGCCATTATATCAATTAGAAATAGGAGAGGCTGGAGAGAGCTGTGCTTTATATATTGCTAAACGACTTGGACTTTCACAAAAAATTATTGATAGAGCTCAAGTAGCTGCATATGGAAGTAATCTAAATTGTATCAGTAATCCCTCTAGTAGGACTAACACTGGAGTTAGCGCTATTAATGCAGTAGATAGCAGCACTAACACTGGAGTTAGCGCTACTAATGCAGCAGGTAGTAGCACTAATAATGAAGTTAGCGCTACTAATGCAGCAGGTAGTAGCACTAATAATGGAGTTAGTGCAATTAATTCGGTCGGTAACAGCGATACTGCAGGCAGTAGCAATCTTCGAACCTCAAGCAACCCTTCCTCTGTTCATAGCGCCCCTGCTAGTGGCAGTTCGGGATGCGTAAGCAATGCTTCACATGTATACAAGACCTTAGTCGGAAACAATATCGCAGGTGTAAGCAACCCTTCCCCTGTTCATAGTGCCCCTGCTAGTAACAGTTCGGCAGGTGAAAGAAGAATCAAACCAAATCAAGCTCCTCCATTGGGGGGTACTGCAAGAATCTCCAAATATAACATTGGAGATAGCGTAATGGTATTTCCTCAAAAGCTGATTGGAATTGTATATCAATGTGAAAATGAAAGGGGCGAAATAGGGGTCCAAATCAAGGGCAAAAAAGTTATGATAAGCCATAAAAGGCTTAAGCTTCATGTATCCGCAAGTGAGCTATACCCAGAGAATTATGACTTTTCAATAATTTTTGACTCGGTCGAAAACAGAAGAAAAAGACACACTATGGAACGCAAACACGATCCTAATATAATTATTGAAATTAGCGGCGATTGATTATGAAGATAGCACTTAATTTATCAATTGTTGGTTTGTAGTTGTTGCCTCCTTCTGAATAAAGTATAATTAACTTAACAATTATGTTATTTATTTACAACGGAGGAATGCATTGATGAGTAAACAAGCAAAAAAACAGGGAACTAATCCGTATCTTCCATCGTGGGAGTATATACCTGACGGGGAACCCTATGTATATGGTGACAGAGTATATGTATACGGATCTCATGACCGTTTTAATGGGCACGCATATTGTCTGAATGATTACGTTACCTGGTCAGCACCCGTCAACGATTTAGGTGACTGGCGCTATGAGGGAGTAATTTACAAGGCAACGGATGTTCAAAATAATGATGATAGAGATAGCTGCCTCTATGCACCTGATATGGCTGTTGGGCCTGACGGAAGATACTACTTATATTACGTTGATAGCTGCCGATCAATTGTATCAGTAGCTGTATGCGACTCACCCTGCGGAAAATTTGAGTTCTATGATTATGTTCACTATGCCGATGGAACTATATTGGGAGAACGTGAGGGTGACGAACCCCAGTTTGACCCTGGCGTGCTAAGAGAAGGCGATAGAGTTTATCTTTATACTGGTTTCTGTCCAATTGGAGATAAATCAAGATCTGGCGCCATGGCCACTGTGCTTAGTTCCGATATGGTTACCATTATCGAAGACCCAGTGTTCCTACTTCCAAGTCAACCATATAGCAAAGGCACTGGAAAATATGAAGGCCATGAGTTTTTTGAAGCTCCATCTATGAGAAAGCATGGTGATACATACTATTTTGTTTACTCCTCAGTTGTAATGCATGAGCTCTGTTATGCTACAAGCAAACACCCTACTAAGGATTTCACTTATAGGGGAGTAATTGTGAGCAATAATGATCTTCATATTGATACCTATAAGCCAGCTAATAAGCCAATGTATTATGGTGGAAATAACCATGGAAGTATTATTGAGATAAAAGACAACTGGTATATCTTCTACCATAGGCACACCCATGGCACAAACTTCAGCAGACAAGGTTGTATAGAAAAGATTGAGTTCCTTGATGATGGCTCAATTCCTCAGGTAGAAATGACTTCTTGCGGACCAAATGGTGGACCGCTAGTTGGAGAAGGTGAATACCCTACTTATTTGGCATGTAACCTTTTCTGTAAAGAGGAGTCAATGTATACTGACTGTACTTGTGCTTGGATGGGACCTCAATTCCCTAAGATAACACAAGAAGGTAGAGACGGAGATGAGGAGGTCGGCTATATCGCAAACATGAAGGATTCTGCTACGGCTGGATTTAAGTACTTTGATTGCAAGGATATCAAGAAGGTAAAGATAAAGGTTCGGGGATACTGCAAAGGAGAATTCCTAGTAAAGACCGCCTGGGATGCTAAAGAACCACTAGGGAAAATTCCAGTTGTATTTTCAAACGCATGGAAGGAATATGAACAAGACATTGCAATACCAGATGGAGTAAATGCTCTTTATTTTACTTATACTGGTGACGGAAGTGCTAGTTTTGCATCATTTACATTAATAAAGTAGAATAAAAACAAGTCATGACCACGTGTAAAACACGTGGCATGCTCTAGCCCTATAAGGGCATGTTACTAGCTATGTCTAAAGACATATTGAATTGTCCGCCAACCGCGTATTTTTTACGGGCAGACCCTTAAGGGT
>JAEXOY010000012.1 GCA_023439045.1 Bacillota bacterium
TGGCGTATTAACACCAATGGAGAAGCATGATATGTATTTACATGCAGCATAAAAACTGCCAGCAGATTACCCACTGGCAGAAAATATTTTTATTTTTTTAATTGTCTACTTGACGGGGAGCGGTTCAGCAAATGCGACGGCCCCATTTTTTATCACTTGTTTACTATTAATTATTCAAAAGTAGAGTTATTCTCCGAAGATATTACGTCACCAGGATTGTCCGAGGAATTTGTATTTGACCACTCACGTTCCAAAGATGCCCAATCCCGAGTCGGACACAGCTCAGTCCATATCTCGTAGGTAGTACCTTCACTAGTATCCATTACCTTTTTAAAATTGTGTGAGTTGGTTGCTTCCTGTACATCAGCATAATACCATGAACTATCATTACTATTATCGCTCCACACCTTCATATCTTGCAACAGATGATCCTTTACCGGCTCACGCTCAAGAACACGATTTATTATTGCGATAGCTTCACAACGTAATATGTTGTTATCAGGTAAGAAGGTGCCATCTGTATTACCATTAACCAAGCCATTCATTGCTGCTTTGTTAATGTCATTGCATGCCCAGTGACCATTAATATCACTAAACAGATTTTCGCCCTCATATTCTCCACCAAAGAAACGAACAGCAATCGCTGCGAATTCTGCACGTGTAATAGGAGCATTAGGATTGTATTTTCCCTCAGGGGTTCCTTTTATAACTCCACTTCTGTATAGTGTAGAAACCGCATTATTATACCAGTCTGTATTATTTACATCACTAAAGTTGTTACTCTTTGACCAGAATTTGTTGCGTGATTCCTCAGTTAGTAATCTAAAGAATATCGCCGCTGTTTCTCCGCGAGTAATAGAATCTTCAGGATGCACAAGACCGTCATCTGCACCTATAATGTATGCATAATGATCTCCCTTATCCAACTCTGGTAACTCATCTCCTGGCACTGGTTCTTCTGGAATTTCTGTATCACCCTGTGGTGGCGCACTAGCAATATACTCTGCTGTAAATACCCATTGTATAGCCCCTTGTAGCGCTTGTATATCATTACCCGCTGTTACCGGAATATCCAAGCTTACATCAAGATCCAATGTACCATTGTTAGTAAATGTCGCTAATCTTACTTCCTGAGCAAGATTCTCCTGGGATAATACTCTGTTTCCAGCCTTAACAGTGAGTGTTACGCCCTCTTGACTCAAAAGCTTTGTATAATCCATAACCTCATTCTCGGTTATATTATCACCCTCTATTTGTGTCTTTAGGTACATATTTACTACACCGTTACCTATATTAGAAACTCTAGCTTTTATTTTTTGAGTTACAGTGTCCCCCGGCATAAGATTTTTCATCTCAGGGAATAAATCAGGATATTGGTGCCCATCATCATCCTCGAAGGGTGACACATTTGAAAACAAAAACTTCCCCTTTGCATGATCATATGTCACTGTTGGCAGCTCATCATCAGCCATTACTGTAACTATCATTGTTCCTATAATTAAGGCAAATATTAAAACGATTGCTAAAATTCTTTTCACTACGTGTCACCTCCTTAGTTTTGTAGTACTGTTAGCGTTCCATCTTCAGCCACAGCCGTGACTTGCTTCCATTGTGATAATACTGCACTATTTGGTTGCGCTTGAATAGAATCTATAACAATTTGTAAATTCATGTGATAGCTATCCTCTATAGTTGCTACTGTAGCGGTCTCAATTAGCTTCTCTGTAGTCATTCCAGCTGGAACAGGCTTAATATAATAGTAATATCCGTCTTGAGCCTTCTTCCAGTTGTCGCTTCCAAAGGTTATATTCAAATCATTTAGGCTCGCCTTTTTGTTAACAGCAGTAAATTTACCATCTTCATTATAACTGCCCCAGGTTGGTATAATTGCAGCTCGAATATATCCAGTGCAATTCCCATTGTTAGTAACCGTAACATTGCTTTTTGTCTCATTGTTAAAATCTTCGTTAATATCTAGAATAACACTCCCCACTTCAAATTGATTTTCTACAGGGCCTGTTGTAGCAGTAACCCACGCAAGTGTACCTGCTGAAGCAATTAGAGTTATAAGTAGAAGAGATATAATAATAGAAAACCTCTTACTGCTTTTTGCATTGATTCTCTTTCTCATCTCTTATCCCTCCTTCTCGTTAATCAGTTTCTTATCAAATATGTTTTGAGCTGAATCTGTACTTCCTACCCAGACAATATCATTACGAGTATTGTTAAATGTAACAATACTACTTGCCGAACCAACATTCTGTACAGAGCTATTACAGTTGTATTTCCATGACCAGTTTGTATCTTCTGTTACTGAGTAATTACTTGACGTCATGTTCTTTACTACTTTGCTACAAACATATTTATCCCCACTCTGATTGAACTCATCTGGAGACATAACAATTGTTGTCAACAACTCACCTGTTTCATCTGTAATTCTAAAAATAAAGCTTTGTTGTGGCGCTTCATCAACCGTCTTCGTAATAGTTATATCAAACTCTGTTATATGAATTGAAAATTCCACATCAGAAGTACTTCCCATGTGTTCATTGCTATGACCACAGGATGAGTCATTTATACGAACAAAGGTTACATACTGTGTGATATCCTTACCATTAACAACAACTGTAACATCAAAGTTTGTCTCACTAGTTACTGCAAATGTTGTATTTCCATTATTGGTAAGAGAGTGTGTTAATGTCCAATCAGTACTTACAACATTACCGCTATTAATGTCCTTCCATATAGTACCCACATAGTTATCACTTACTGGAGTTACCATAGTGCCTGGTGAGACAGTTGCATCCCTCCATGTTATTGTTGGTGCCAAAACACGTATTACAGGTTGAATTGCTCCAGCCTCAGTATCTACCTCAATATCAACACCCTGCGCATAACCACTTGATGTAGGAGTCACAGTTGCAGTCAATGTGTAGTCCTGCTGCTCTGTGATATTTTCGATAGCAGGTGGGACATTGTCCCAATATCCTGTAGTACTGCCCCTACTTATCGTATACTTATACTCTTTACCATCAGCAGATGTAAGTGTATATATAATGTCTACAAATGCATTGTTGGTACCATTTGGCATAAAGCCTGTCAAATAGCCAATAAGATCACTCTGAGCTACATCGGCACCAATGCAAGCGAGTTTCTCTACACCAGTAATTTTATAGTTTATAGGTAAGTCAACCTCAGGACTGACAAATGCCTCCAACGGAGCAGCATCATCACTACTTTGGTATACTCCAGAACCAGGAGCATTAGTTGGTATATTATTCCCTCCAAAGCTACCATCTTCAACTATTGGAATTCTTATTATTATTTCTTTTCCTCTGAACTCGCCTGTAGCTACGCCATTGTTAACAATTTCAGAAACATATTCCTCCTTGAAATTAAAGCCAGTAACATCTATCTGCTTACCATTTATTGTGATAGCAGGATTCCCAACACTAGCCCACTCAGCCTCTGGCTGGAATTCAAAGGTGTCACCTGTCTTTCCAATGCAATTGGCTGTATATACTTCAATATCCTCCGTAGTTGCATTGTCGGGCAGTTTAAAGTCAGTTGATATTATGTCTCTGATTACTGATGAACTATCCATTGTTGAAGAAGAAGCACCCGCCTCAATGTCCTCTGAAATAGTGTGGAATATCTCATTTAACGAAGTCTGGTTGTTAGCAGCTTGATAGTATCCTGTATTCGCAGCACCGCCTTCCTCTGACACACCATTTTCAGCCATACTCTGAGCCTTAGGATAATTACTAGACATATAGTTCATATACATGTTTTCAGAAGTTTGAAGATCATCAGGGTTCGCGTCATTAAATATACCTATTGAATATACTGTTGCACCAGTATCTTTTATCGCCTTTGCATTTAAGATAGCACTATTGGCAACACTAGTTTCAAAGGAATTTGAGCTAGTAGGTGAGCCATCAGTAAATACAATAACTACCCTATTCCTGTTTTCACCTTCACCCAAAGAATTTTGTGCCAATATCTTCTGAGCCATTTCAATTCCTAGATCAGAACGCGTTGCACCATTTGTAGCAAGAGCTGCTATTGCATTATCAATAATGGCAGCATTGCAGTTAACTAATGCATTCTTATAAGTGGTATCAGTTGCATTATTATATGCCACTCCCACTGTAAGCTCGTCATTTCCAGAAACTTCGTATACGCTATTAATACCTTCTACTGTCAGTATTTCTGTATTATTTTCATATCCACTTTGTGATGCGAAGCCGACAATGGCTACTCTATGATCTACATTATACTCAGCCGCATTTGCCTTAACCTCGCCTATAAAGCTTTTAACTGCTCCTTTTAAAGCCTCAACTTTTTCTATTTCTGAAGAAGCAACCGTTTTAGAATAAATTCCTACGCCCTCTGAAACGTTAGTTAAAAGGCCTAGTAATAATACATCTTTCTTATGATATACCGTACCATCCTCTTTATAGAAGGTGTACGTATAACCTATGGTTTTCCATGCTTTTGTTACATCAAGCTGCTTGTATTCACCATTTTCATCTAGATAATAAACAGGAGTACTGTACGAATTGTAATATGAACCCGTATAAGCAGGGTATGTTTCCTCTGCTTCATAAGTAAATGGGTCTGCCATACTTCCTGACTGGTCGAGTACCAATACGATGTCTGTAGGCACTGCAGTTGTTTCGGTAGTAATATTAAGTTCCCCTGTAGCGAATGCCTTCAATGTAATTTCATAGCCATTGTTTGTTTTAAGAACTTCCTTTGATAATTCTATCCCGTTGTTCGTTGTATTGCTCTGGTCCCTATCGGAGACTGTAAACACAGTTGCCGATTGATTAGTACCTGTCAAACTGCCCTCTTCATTATCAGAGGAGTTATCAGGCGTGTTTACCTCTATATTCAAGTTAACATCTGTTACGTTTTCATCAACAGCATATCCAAAGTTTGTTATTCCTAGCATTAGGCAACCAACTAGAATTAGTGCTACTATTCTCTTTTTCATACTTTTCTCACCCCTTTTCTAATTAATCCTGTGGTTCATTCTCAGGCCATCCTACAATATCTAAAACGGACCCATTATCAGGTATAGGGTTGTTTTTTACTTGAACTGCTTGCGCATCAATATCTAACGTAACCTTACAGCCCTGATATTCATTTGCAATATCTTCAGAGAATTTGACACTTTCAAATGGTGCTACACGAGTACCAGCTGCAACCTTACCTGTATAATAGTACCAACCATCATTGAGAGTCCAGTTTTCGGTATCTATCACAGGTTGTATTACAGCATTATCAAGAATTGAGCTGCCATCTTCTGATATAACCTCAATGTTTATTTTTACTCTTGTATAAAAGTCCTGATTTCCAACATTCTCAACGTAAGGAATTTTGGATACAGCTTGTCCTGGCAAAACACCAGTAATTAGACCATCCTCAGGGTAATCTACTAGCTCACCATCACTATCTATTTGCATTTCATGGAGATTAAGCTTGATAGAGCCAGTGGTAATTATATTTGTGGCATGTCCCTCTGAAGTTAAGTAGGCTATACTTCCATACGCCATCACAGCAAGAAGAACAATTATCAATCCACTTGCCAACAATCTTTTTTTCATCACTACTGACCACCTTTCTATGATAATTAATACTTAACTTAATAAAAAGAGAGCGAAAGAAGTATATTTTCTTTCGCCCATTTAAAGTAAAATATCATTCTTTGTCAAAATGATAAAACTGTTAATTATTAAAGACAAAGTAATTAATTAGCATATACCCCTGTTACTGCTGTATAAGCTGAAGCAGCATCAGTAAATCCTGCCTGCTGAATAGCATATGCTGTTACTACTATATTTGATTCTGCATAATCAGCAAGAGTAGTTGAATCCACATTCCCAATCTTTAGTTGCTTAAAAATATCTAAATCAACATTTTGTGTAGTTGCATCCTGAGTCTTGTAGTATACATCATTAACTCCTTCTAGAGCTGTCCAGCTATTTGCTTTAATTTGATCAGCAATAGTCTGGTAACCACCTTGTTCGCTTGCAGCCTCAATATTTACTAGCCCGTTTTCTACTTTTATAAATACAAAGCAAGCCTCACTATTTGCACCTATATGAATCTGTGGGTCTTTTACGTACTGTTGACCTGGAAGTAAATGATAGCTATTTGCAGTATCACGATCTTTATCTGCAGTACTATCATCAACATCTGTCTCATCCATTGTCATAGTAATGTTTCCAACAGTAAATGTATTAGTAACTTCTTGAGAGCTTGTTAACCATGCTATTGTACCAGTAATTCCAACAAAAGCTGCCACTAATACTGCTGCAAGTACAACTAATTTTTTGTTCATAATATCAGTCTCCTTAAAATTTTTTACTTAGTGCTGGATTTTTGTATAATTCCTTAGCATCACTCTTTTACTGATTTATGTGAACTAAATTCTAATTTCCTTGCCCATTTAAATAGTTCTGGGCAAAACATCATTATCAGTAAAATGCCTATGGCACCCCAAGCAATATACTTTTCTGGAGGATTGGTGAGAAAATTAGAAATGTACCCGAGGTATGGTAAATGCAGAATTGGTTTACCAACAAGATTTTCAAATCTAACCGGCGCTCCATCTGCTGAATTATTAGCATCCCCCTTAGTAGTGAAAAACCTCTCGGTTACATTTATATCCACCACTCTGTGCGTTGCTATTACCAAGTCATCGTCCATTACAAATGTAATGGGATCGCCCACCTCTATTTGTTCAGGTGTGGTTGCCTTAACATATATAATACCACCCGTCATATATGTAGGCTCCATACTACCACTTAAGATTACATATGGAGTTAACCCGATTACTCTTACACCTACTAATAGTAGCGCAAGCGTAACTGTTAATAATACTAGTAACCAGGTAAGTATGTTCCACACTTTTTTGAGTGCATGCATCATATTTTGCTCCCATCTTCCTTTTCTCCAGTATTAAGTTCAATATTATGCTATCATTTTAAGGTTACATTTCGGTTATATTTTAATTCTTTGAGGGTATTTTTTCGACAAATAATTTTAAGTTTTTAGCTTAAATTATTGATTAATAAGTTTACATAAGTATATACTTATTAATATAACTATCCTTAAATATTATAAAAATTCATATTCTTACTATAAATATACAAAAAAATATTTGTGAGATGCTGTTTGCTTAAAATATACTAATAGCTTAAAAGGGGGACACCTTGACTAATACATTAAAGATAAGCATGTTAGGAAGATTTGAAATCTCTTACGGAAACAAAACTATAAATGGCACCTGCAATCGTTCTAAAAAGGTATGGCTTCTATTGGAATATTTAATCTATAATCGCCATAAGCATATTTCTCAAACGGATTTATTTGAATTGTTATGGCCTGATAACAATATTGAAAATCCAAGAAACACCATAAAAGCCCTTCTTTTCAGGGCTAGAAAACTATTAGTAGATATAGGCATAGAAAATGCAAAAGAAATACTGACTTTTCATAGAGATTCCTATATATGGAATTCTTCTTCTATAGATGTAGTGGTAGACACAGATACTTTTGAAAATTACCTAAATTTAGCTACTACCTCCGATGAGGAAAGACTGAATAATATTCTGAGTGCTGTCGAGCTTTATGTCGGAGATTTTTTACCTGAAAGCTCTTTAGAGTCTTGGGTGATACCCATAAACAGGTATTACCACAGCTTATATGTATCTGCTATCCTTGAAGCTGTTGAGCTTCTTTCTAAGAACCAAGCTTATACAGAGATTCTACAGCTATGTCAAAAAGCTGTGGCTATTGCAGAAACAAATGAGCTATTGCATCAAAAGCTTATTTCTGCCCATATTAACCTTGGCCAATATGATGAAGCAATAAATTATTATAAATATATTTGTGATATATTATATTCACAAATTGGGGTAACTCCTTCTACTGAGCTTATCTCTTCATATAACGATGCTATAAGAATGGCTCGTAATGTAGAACTAAACTTAGATACAATAAAAAAACATTTATCTCTCGACGAGGATGACAATGGATGTTTTTACTGTGAGTACGCTTTTTTCAAGTATATTAGCAATATGATTACTCGTGAATCATATCGTACTAAGACTGAAGCGCACTTGTGCCTATTTACCTTAAGAAGCTTGGATAATAAGGAATTAACTCCTAAGCAATGTGCAAGCTATATGAACAAATTAAAATCTATTATTACTATCTCGCTTCGTAAAGGAGATATTTTCACTCAATATAGCGTCACACAATTTCTAGTTATTTTGCCTTATGCAAACTATGACAATAGCATTAATGTTGCCCAAAGAATACTATCAGCCTTTAGCACAAAACACTATAAAGTTAGTCGCAACCTTAATATTACATACAGTGTTGTCTGCCTAAATAGTGCAAGCGACTCATTAGACTGAGTCGCTTGGTTTTATGCTAATTAGTATAGGTATTTATAGGTTAATATAGTTATTAGAGGTTGGTACATATATATAGAGGGTTAGTATAGGTACTTAGCTGAATAGTTTTTTTCATTCTCAATATATTTCATAATGCTCTTGCTTTGCTTTCCACTTGAAGCATAGGTAGGATCCATCAACTTCCAATTGGCACCATCAAAGAATACTGCCTTATTGATCCATCCGCTTTCCTCAGTATATACGTTAATCCATGCATGATATACACTACCTGCATAACCTATAACAAGCTTGCAGGGTATATCCTGGCTTCTAAGCATTGCTGTCATTACTGCGGCATAATCAAAGCATATACCTTTCTTCTTCTTTAGAACATCATCTAAATCGGGTAAATACCCGCTTTTAACGTTTTTGATCTTAACTTTATCATATGTAATATTTGTTACCACATACTGATAAATCTCTTTGACCGCTTCTAGCTCATCTTCTTTATTGTTAACCAACTCATTAGCTTTTTGCACTACTTTACTCTCGGGGGTATAATTAACATACTGATTTGGTAGCAAAAATGGGGCAAACTCACTTTCTAAATTCACGGTGATGTCCTTGCTATATATAGTAGAGTATTTTATACCCGTAATGTTTTTATATGCTGTAATGTTGTACTTGCCATTCCCGTCTGAAAGAGGAAAAACCTCATATTCTCCTCCATCCGTAAGGTTATATGTATATTTAACTTTTGATGGACAGGTTATAATCACCTTCAGTTTTTCCTGTGATGAGCCTGTATAAGCAATCATTACATAGCCATCGGATATATTTGATGCATCCATCTTAATATAATTATTTGAGTACACTATATCTCCTGAAGCCTGTGGCATTATTACACTCGGCATGGGAGCCTCTGAAAGAGGTATCTTTTCAAGTTCTTCGGATATTTCTGTTTCATTATCCGTTAAATTAACTTCATATATATATTTATCGTTAGAACCAATGCTTAATGCATAATAACATATAGCAAATACTACTGCTGCTAAAACTGTAATACAACTAATTGATACCAACACTTTTTTTCTCATACTCTACCTCCTATCTTTATATCCAAATGAGTAAATTCTAACTTACTCCGTTTTTTCACAACTCACTGTACACTATCTTTTAAATTCTTCTTCATAAACTCCGTATTTGATGCATACAGCAGTGCATTTTCAACGGTTACAAATCCTTTTTGAACAAGAGCGAGTATCTGTCTATCCATTCCAATCATCCCATCACTAGTATTGGATGTTATTATAGATTCTATCTGGTGGATTTTAGATTCTCTTATCATATTTCTAATTGCATTATTGAGGTTTATAACCTCGAATACCGGTACTTTTCTGCCATCAACAGTTGGTATCATCTGCTGAGAAATAATGGTCTGCAAAACCATAGCAAGCTGTATTCTTATCTGTTGTTGTTGGGTAGCAGGAAATATATCTATTATACGGTCAATTGTATTTGCTGCCCCTATAGTATGTAATGTAGATATTACAAGATGCCCTGTTTCCGCAGCAGTTATAGCTGTCTGTATCGTCTCATAATCCCTCATTTCTCCCACCAATATTACATCTGGCGACTGTCTAATACATGCTCTTAATGATACAATATAACTATCTGCATCAATACCCATCTCTCTTTGGCTTACAATACTTTTTTTATTGTTATGGAGAAATTCTATGGGGTCCTCCAAGGTGATTATGTGTCCTTCTCTTATACTATTAATTCTATCTATAATACAAGCAAGAGTTGTCGTTTTTCCTCCCCCCGCTGGTCCTGCAACTATAACAAGGCCTCTATTTCTATTAGCAACATTCATTACTGATTCAGGAATATTTAGTTCTCTGTAATCAGGTATTCCAAACGGGATAATCCTAATAACCGCTGCAAATGTCCCTCTTTGCATATATGTATTAATTCTAAAGCGAGAAAGGCCATTTACTGAAAGAGAAAAATCATCATTCAAGTTATCCATTAATTTATCCACTGGTCTTTCAGCCATTATATAAAGCTTTTCTATGATTTCTTTAGAAACAGTATTATCCAGACTGTAATCTGTATTGTATTCTAGCTTTCCGTTTTTTCTAAAGGTTATAGGAGCCCCTGCTAATATGAAAATATCTGCAACCTTTTCTTTTACAGCTGTGTTTAACATCTCGATCAATGCAAACATTATTTTCACATCCTTTTTGATCAATTATTCTTCTCCATCCCAAACAGTGATGCTATCATCTATCTGCCTTTCTGTAGTATTTGACACTTGCCATCTTTCAATTAGTAGTTTACCATTGCTATCCTTAAGTAATACATTAAGCTGTCTTTGATTATCTACATTTACTGAATATGATATGTAATTATGTTCCTCCATTTTATAGCTATCAAAATTTATATTAGCTGGGTGACCTGACATCAGACTTTCAATGACCTCTATAGCTAGTGAATCCGCAAGATAATAGTTTTTAACACTTTCGGCATTTTTCTTTGCTAGTTCCATACTATTATTAGCTTCAATAATGCAAAGAGTACTAATTACTACAAGACATAAAGCTAAAAAAATCATTATAGCTGTTGAACTCCCAACATTGATTTTAAATTTAGAGGTTTCTCTATTCATTTTATCTGGCTCCTAGACTTTCGATATTAATTGTATATATGCTCTCATTTGATGGCAACTTATGTATACTTATTTTGCATTCATTTTGGGATTGGGGTATAATTTTTAAACTGAAGCATTTATCACTAATACTATAGTTACCATCACTACCCACTGTATTCCAGCTATTATCATAGTATATAATTAATTGCTCGTCCTCTTGTTCTGCATTAAGGACAACCTTAAGCTTGTTTATATCACCCTTTAAGCCCTTATAAAGTTCCGCAGTTGACTGAGCTCTGATAACCGACTCATTAAGAATCTCAGAATTTTTTGATACTTCATATGCATCCACTACATTCTTAACACAAATTGTTGCCACAATGCTCAAAAACAATATGCAAAAAGCTATTTCCATTATGAATAGCCCTGTAGTCGAAGAGTTTTGCTGTCTCATTTCTTTGCCACCTTTTGTCCGCTTTTTAATGAAATAATTATCTCAGCATGCTTATTATTTTCAGTACACTCTACCTTGATAAAGCTATCCATGTAATAGCTTAATTTAAAATTCTGAGCTGCAAATATCTCATTGCCAGCATCCTTTGTCAGCGACATACCCTCCTCAATATAAAGCTCTTTTACACTGCCATTGTCAAAATATATTATAGCTTCGTAATTTTTATTATATATACTTTCTTTCATACGAAGAGCAGGTAAACCATCGAAGGTGGATATATATACACTGTCCAAACTATCAAAATATCTTACTTTATTTGCAATATACTCTAAGCAGGTATTTGTCTTGTAGTTTTGGTCAACTCTATCTAAAATTAAGCGATAACTATTAAATGTAGACATTAAAAGCATTAAACATAACACAATATATAAACAGAAAAGCATGAATGTAAAAAGTACATCAGTATTATGTGACCTATTCATTTTTATCTCCATAAAATATTTACTATTTAAATTACATAAAAATATAAGCTTTTTAAACTACATAAACAAATGCTTTTTATATTACATTGAAATATATGCTTTTTATATTACATGAAATATATGCTATTTAATCTCAATTAAAGATGTCATACTATCTAGCTATAACCGTGATTTCAGGCATTATATTGGAGGCGAATACTTCATAATGCACAGCAAAGGTGTTTTCATCAATGCTTATATTATAATTATCCTTCAGATATTGGTAACTTGGAGGATAGCTTCCCTCAATAGCGTAACATGTAATAGTAGCCCTCTTTATACTCTCAGTTGCAAGTCGCATTGCTTCATTTGAGCTACCTGTATCAGCAACATGTATTACATAAATAAAGATAGGTATAAATAAAATAGCTATTATAATATACATCCTACTTCCATTTATAAAGTTCTTAGTCATAAAGCAGCTACCTCATACAATATTTTTCAACTGAGGGATGTCATTATATCAATTAGCGGAAGTATCGCTGATAATATTATAGTACCAATTATAATACACATCCCAATTACAAAGGTTGGCTCTATTTTATTAATAAATGAATTAATGCTTTGATCTACCTTAACTTCCATACGCTGAGCCAATTCCTCAAAAACACTATCAATTTGCCCAGTCCTAAATGCGATTTGAATTATGTGCCCCTGAATACTATCTATCAAACCTGTATCCATTACGGCATCTGCAAAGCTACCTCCTTCATTTATACGCGCCTTGCACTTCTCTATCTTTGCTGATACTTTTGAATCAGACATAATTCTATTAGCTAAAGTAAGCGAATCATCTATATCCATCCCACTAGAAAGAGCCATTGCCATTGTTGTAAGGAATCTAGAAGAACATATCTGTGTATTGATATTTCTTGTAAACTTAAATCTACTTATGCCTGATTGTGACCTATTTTTCTTAATCACAACCAAAAGCAACACTACAGCTATAGTGAGTAATGCGCAAAATATGTACCAATAACTATTTATGAATACCCCAACATCTAAAAGAAACAATGCAAATGGTGACATAGTTTTTCCCATTTGATTAAATATCTTATCAAAAATGGGCAATACCTTTGTTACTAATATACCTACAATCGAAACAATCAATACTAGTGAAATAGTAGGATAGGTAATAGCATTTTTAATACTTCCTTCCAATTGATACAATCTTTCGTAATATTTTGACAGAGCCTTAAGTACCTTATCTAAATGTCCAGTTTTTTCACCCAACTCTATCATATCAATCATGTATTTATCAAACATCTTTGTTTCTCTAAGAGCATCACTCATTAAGCGTCCATCATCTATATTGCGGACTATGCACATTAGAAGTTCCTTATACCCTTTTTTTTGTTCCTTTTCAATCAGTAGATGTATCCCATTACTGATTGGTATACCAGCATTTGTTAGCAAGTGTAATTCTAAGCAAAGATACGACATATATGTATTGCTAAGCTTGATGCCTTTCATAAATGCAGCTCTCCTTGATTGATTGAGTATTTGTTTTATACTGTTTTTCAGAATAAAACCTTACATCTACTAATGATCAGTATTTGTTTTACACTGCTTTTCATCTATAAATGTTTACATTTATAGATGGTATTTTTTGCATTTTGGATTATCGTAGATGATTTTCTATATTAGATTGTCTAGTAATAAAAAACAACCCCCACGAGCAGCTTGTTCGTGCGGTTACTTGACATAACGTACCTGTATGCCTTTCTATAATCTTTACTAAATAAGGTTTTTCAGGTAGATTTGGTTTACATTTTTCTATGTCCATAATTAATTTTACAACTTTTTAGAACATTAATCAACATTACCATGTATATTCTTCTGCAAGGCAAGTCATGACCACGTGTAAAACACGTGGCATGCTCTAGCCCTATAAGGGCATGTTACTAGCTATGTCTAAAGACATATTGAATTGTCCGCCAACCGCGTATTTTTTACGGGCAGACCCTTAAGGGT
>JAEXOY010000019.1 GCA_023439045.1 Bacillota bacterium
GGAAAAATGGTGATTATATAACCAGAGGTGCAAGACCTCTATACTATGTATTTATGAAAATTTCTGATACTCCAGATCCACAGTCCACTAAATAATTATATGTAAAAAAGTGATATACTCGGCAAAACCTATAAAAGGACGTTAAGGCTAAAAGCTTTAACGTCCTTTTATTAATCAAAAAACGGGGGGGGCAAGAATAATGAATGAAAAATATGATAAATCAGAATTGCAGAAAGCTATCAAGCTTATGCACGAAGAATTAAATGCTTTAGTTGAAGCTGCTATTGAAAAAGGCAAAAAAATAAACAAGGCTGAGGCTATGAGAATAAGCAAGGAACTGGATTTGCTTATAAATCAGCATATGAAATTGACCGCTAACACAGAAAATACTTGTATCTAAAACGGTCGTTTTTGAACCTTATTTCATAATGCTGCAATCCTCATCAATTCGGCATGGTTTTGAGGGAGATTTTGTTTCATTACTCATTCCAAAATCAAAGTTGCATATCTCATACGGTATTGGAACGAACTACAATCGCAAGGGGGACTATATGAAAAATTATGTTTTTGGATACGCCCGTGTCAGCACGGAATCACAAAATTTAGATCGCCAGCTCGACGCTTTGAAAAAATACGGCGTAGACTATATCTACAACGAGAAAATAACAGGTACAAAAAAAGACAGGCCGGAGCTTACCAAGATGCTGGACAGAATGACCGAGGGGGATGTTGTTGTAGTTGAATCGTTGTCACGTCTGGGTCGCAGCACAAAAGACCTGATTGAACTGACAGAGTTATTTCAGTCCAGGGGAGTTAACATTATATCGCTTAAAGAATCCATTGATACAAATACAAGTACGGGGAAACTTCTCTTTACCCTTATGAGTGCAATTGCTCAATTCGAGAGGGATACGATAGCTGACAGAACCCGAGAGGGTTTAAAGGCCGCCAGAGCCAGAGGAAGGACAGGCGGCAGACCAAAAATAAACGCCGACAGCGTTAAAAAAGCCGTGAAGCTCTATAATACCCGGCAATATTCTATTCGTGAGATTGAAGAAATGACCGGAATCAAAAAATCTACGTTATATAGGAATTTGTAAGAATTGCTTGATACTCTTGAAAAAAAGCTTGCTTATGATAAACGAGCTTTTTTTGCATCAATTTCACCTATTTATTATAAGTAATATTAATTTACTAAAGAATATATAAATTTCATTTTCCTTATTTCTATACAAAAAGACACGTATTACAACATTATTTTTAATGCAAGAATTTATACAAAAACTGTTACGGAAAGTGCGTGTAGAATCTTGTAAATATTACTATGGAAATGAGGAATATTTATGGTAAACTCTTCCCTTGGGAATCACACATTTACTCTATTCAAAACATTAACATTTGAAGATGCACACTCACTAAAAAAAGATTTCTACAAATATATTGAAACAGGTGAAATTAGAATTCGTCCTCCAGGTAAAATAGATTCTTCTGAAAATACATTTATTAATAAACTAAATTCCACAATGCCTAAATATTACAATATAGAATATACCGAAAAATACAAAGGAATTTCATGGATACTGAGAATTAGCAACAACTCACCCAATTTTTTTAATAGTGCAGCAGATGAAGATAAACCATGCAGCATTAAAGTGAAGATTAATCCGAAAGTATTCACTGGAATAAAAGACTATGTATCAGCTGCCAATGCCGGCTATTTAAACGATGTTGAAACTTTATTTAATATCGAAGCAAAAAAAATATCTCCTATATTAGGAGAATTTTCATCCTATGGATTGAACCGTAATGATTATTGCATAAACTTTGACTTAAAGGAATTAGATATTGGGTGTACCCCGGAACAGATGATACAACTAATGAAGCGTTCCTATTGCCCTGAATATTTTAAAGAATGGACGAAATACGATAAGGATTCACATAGGAAAAAGTCCAATAAATACAGCCTATATTTGAAAAATAACTCTGTTGATATTAATTGCTATTACAAATATAAGGAACTGTGTGAAGATTTTATTGACTGCCCAAGCATAGAAAACTCTCGTTTCGTAATAAGGTTTGAAGTCCAGTGTAAATACTCAAAAATATATTCTATGTCAAAAATCATCAAAAATAAATCAGGAGCAGCTAACGTAATAAATGAGATGTTATCCGATGACGTTTCCTCAGATATTATTAATAAATACTTTAATCGAATAATACAGAAAGGTGATTATTACAGTTTAGATATGGCAAGAAATAAGGTAGGATTGCAGCATTTCAAATCAAAAAAGGAGAACAGGCTTATTGATACATTGAACTTAATAAATGAATGTCGAGGGATATCTAAAGCAAAAGATAAACTTCAAGACGGTGAATTAGAGGACTTTAGACGGACTTTGAGAGAACTAGCTGAAATAGGTGTGAATCCTGTTACTATCCCGAAAGAATGGGGTATAAAGCAGATTCCGAATCTTATGAATGCATACTATAGAAAAATTGAGGATGAACATCTTAAGAAAATGCTTAATAAAAATAACCTTTACAGTGTGATGGACTATTATTCACATTTATGAGGAACTTGATGAATAGTCTAATAATGGGTCTAAAACAAAGTATCTTCAAAAGTTGTATTCCTATCAGGGATAGAAGATATTTTTGAAAACACAAACATCAACACCAAAGAAATGCGGAAATTATGCGGATTGTAGAGTATTAGCAAGCGTAATTTGTGTTTGTTTAGTGTTTGAATTTATGAAACGCTACTATAGGGTTTGAACGAAACGGCACAAACACCATTCTGAGGGGCAAAACAGTGTCTTGTATTTCTTTTTCCGATTTCAAATCGGCGATTGTTTCCAACATTCCTAGGAGTAATTCGTAGTGCCAATGAATTGACTAACACACATTATCATTAATATATAGATATTTTCACGAAATCGTGATAGAATTCAAGTAGTCATTTTATATGCGGAGGGTGCTGCAATGGCTGTAAGTTATAATAAGCTGTTTAAGCTGCTTATAGATAAGAAGATGACAAACGCTGAACTTGCTGAAAAGGCTTGTATTAGTGCAAATATTATTACTCGGTTAAAGAGGGATGAATATATCTCACTTGAAAGCATTGAAAAACTATGCTCAGTTCTCTCATGTGGTGTGGATGACATTTTAGAGTTTTTAACGGATAATGTAAATGAAGGGAGGTACAAAAATGCCAACATTAGAGTGGATAGGCAAAGATAAAGTAATAAATCATCATTTGGATGTGCCTTACCGGGTACTCGAAAGAAAATACAGTTTTAATAAAAACGGACAAACTGAAGCCGATAACGGAAGTGAAAACAAAATTATTCGAGGAGATAATCTGGAGGCTCTTAAGGCACTTTTGCCTCAATATGAGGGAAAAATAAAGTGTATTTACATAGACCCACCGTATAATACGGGTGAGGAAAATTGGGTTTATAATGATAATGTAAATGATCCCAAAGTCAAAAAATGGCTTGGTGAAGTTGTTGGGAAAGAAGGCGAAGATTTGACTCGCCATGACAAATGGCTTTGTATGATGTACCCAAGATTAAAACTTTTACAAAAGCTGCTATGTGAAGCCGGAATCATTTTTATTAGCATTGACGATAATGAACTGTACAATTTGAAACTTATTTGTGACGAAATATTTGGCAAACACAACTTCATTACAAATTTTGTATGGGAAAAGCGAAAAAACAGAGAAAACAGAAAAGTAGTATCTTCAAGACATGATTACATCTTATGCTACGGAAGAAATATAGCTACTCAGGAAAGGGCATTAAAGTTATTACAAATGACTGATGAAGCTTTAAATAGATATCAAAATCCAGATGATGACCCACGCGGCTTATGGAAGTCTGATCCTGCTCATGCTCAGGCTGGGCATGCTACAGAAAGTCAATTCTATGTTTTAACTGCACCCAATGGGAGGAAACATTCATTACCACAAGGGCGTTGCTGGCTGTATACCGAACCAGTAATGAAAGAAGCTATAGCTGACGGACGTATTTGGTTTGGTAAGGATGGGAACAATGTTCCACGCATAAAAACATATTTAACAGCAAAGGAAAGGGGGCTCACACCTGAAACATTATGGTTTGCAGATGATGTTTCTACAAATGAATTAGCTAAAAATGAACTTAAAGAGATTTTTGTTGATAACCCTCCTTTCACTACACCTAAACCACATCAGCTAGTTGAAAGAATTTTACAGATTGCATCTGATTCAGATTCAATTATTCTTGACAGCTTTGCGGGTTCCGGCACAACTGCCCATGCTGTACTTAATATGAATAAGGCGGATGGTGGCAACCGCAAGTTTATCCTCGTGGAGATGATGGACTATGCTGACAGTATTACTTCAGAACGAATAAAACGAGTTATTAATGGTTATGCCGATGTTGAAGGCACAGGCGGCACTTTCAGCTTTTACGATTTGGGTGAGCCACTGATGATTGAAGATAAAATAAATGAAAACATAGAAATAGAAAAGATCCGTGAATATATCTGGTATACCGAAACTAAAACACCAGTACCGCTTGTAAAAGGTAGTGACAATGCACATTTTCTTGGCAAGTGCAACGGCACAGCTTACTATTTCTACTATGAAAAAGATGGGGTTACAACACTTGATTTCGATTTTCTAGCATCAATATCCGAAAAAGAAGGGCATTACATGATTTATGCTGATAAGTGCGCTCTTTCTCCGGAGGAACTGTTAAAATATAACATAACCTTCAAAAAAATACCGCGCGACATTGTAAAGCTATAGGAGGACAAGCGTTATGGAAATGAAAAAATATCAGAAGCAGGTCATAAAAGATTTTTCACGTTATCTTGAACTGTTAAATGAGAAGCAGGATATGTCCAAAGCCTATACAGCCTTATGGAATGAAAAAAATGTTTATGTCGGATTTGATGGATTAAAACCATATAATAGCATCATTGCTCATGTGCCTCATGTATGCTTCAAGGTTCCGACAGGTGGAGGAAAAACCTTTATTGCCTGCAATGCTATTAAACCTCTTTTTGATGCACTGAATTTTACCAAGCCAAAGGTTGTCGTCTGGCTTGTTCCCAGTGATGCTATTTTAGAACAGACCGTAAAAGCACTTTCCAATCCAGACCACCCATACAGGCAAAAAATCAATGCTTATTTTAACAGCCGTGTGGAAGTGCTGACAAAACAACAAGCTCTCAATGGTCAGGGTTTTAAGCCAGATACTGTTGCGGAACAGCTTACAATCCTTGTTCTCAGTTATGATTCATTCCGTGGGAGAAGCAAAGAAGCATTAAAAGCGTTCAGAGAAAATTCGAATTTAGCATCTTTCACTAAGGCATTTGATAATACCAATTATGTTGTCGAGAATGCTGATGAAACCTCTTTAATACAAACAATCAGTAACCTTTCACCTTTTGTAATTGTGGATGAAAGTCATCATGCCCAAAGCGAGTTAAGCATTGAAATGCTTAAAAATTTCAATCCTTGCTTCGTTCTTGATTTGACAGCAACACCGAAAGAAAATAGTAACATTATATCCTATGTGGATGCCGCACAGCTAAAAACCGAAAACATGGTGAAGCTGCCAGTTATTGTTTATAATCGAAAAAGTCAGGACGATGTTCTGTTTGGTGCTATTACACTGCGGAACAAGCTTGAAGTCAAGGCACAATCTGAGCAGCAAAAGGGTGGGAAGTATATCAGACCTATTGTGCTTTTTCAGGCACAATCAAAAGGTAGTGAGGATAATACTACCTTTGAAAAGCTAAAACAGAACTTGGTTGATGCAGGTATTCCAAAAGCTGAAATTGCCATCAAGACGGCGGATATCAACGAACTGAAAAATGTAGATTTATTAAGCTCGGATTGCAAAATTAGATATATAATTACGGTCAATGCACTGAAAGAAGGTTGGGATTGCCCTTTTGCATATATTCTTGCAACTATTGCCAATAGAAGTTCTGTAGTTGATGTTGAGCAAATACTTGGGAGAGTATTGAGACAGCCTCATACCACACAACACACCGAAAAAGTATTGAATATGTCATATGTGCTTACCTGCTCCAACGATTTTCATTCTACCGTTTCAAAGGTTATTAATGGTTTGCAAAGCGCAGGATTCAGTGATAAGGATTACCGCCGTGGCAACTATGAAGATGATGCAGAATTGCCTGAAACAAAGTCTCCTGTTAAATTGGAACAGCTTGAGTTAGTTACTGATACCAAGATTCAGGAAGCTGAAAACTTCAGCTTTAATCCTCAATTACTGAGTGAAAGAATTGCACAGGCGGCATCTTCTTCTGATTTGGTTGATGACCCAGCAGAAGAGATGATGAATGCGGCAATTGAGCAAAGCAATGCATATGTTGAAACAATTGAAAATAATATAAATCCGGAAGAAGCTGCTGTACCCTTGGAGGTTAGAAAAAGCATGACAAAATATGAAATATGTGAAGAGTATAAGTCAAGTATTGATGGTGTGAGGTTGCCACAGTTTTTCATTTCAACCCCACAGATGACTATTTTTGAAGGTGAAGAGGAACCAAAGGCTTTACTTTCTGATAAGCATCTTGCTAAGGGTTTTGTTTTAAAAGATAAAGATACTCAGATATCTTTTGACAGTAATGACAGCGACATAGCAAAAGTTGATATCCAAAACAATAAAAACAGCCCCACTTATTCAAAATTAACTGGATTTGATAATGAATATTTCAAAGAGCTTTTTAATAATCAGCCACAAGAAAAGAAAATAATCTTGTGCAAAGGAATTATTCATAAGCAGCTATCAAAAATGGATGAAATAAGTGATTCTGAACTGCAGGCATATGTTGACCGTGTAGTGGATAATATGACATCAGAACAGCTGTCTACACTTGAAACAGCTGCCCCTGCCTATGCTCAGAAAATTAAAAACAAAATTCAAAGTCTTTTAAGCGAATATAATGAACTGCAATTTATTAGATGGCTTGATATTGGCAAAATTACTTGTGAACCTTCTTATTCATTGCCAAAATCTATATCTCCGCTCAATAGTGTTTCTATGATAGCAAATTCTCTATATACTTCTGAGCCAGACGACGGAATGAATGTCTTTGAAAAAGATGTTATCCTCAGAGTTTCTGCACTTCCGAATATTCTCTGGTGGCATCGGAATATTTCTCGTACAGGTTTTTATATTAATGGATTTATCAATCATTATCCAGATTTTATTGTTATGACAAAAAGCGGAAAGATTGTTCTGATTGAAACAAAAGGCGATGATAGAGATAATTCAGATTCCAAATCAAAAGTTAAACTTGGGCGAATCTGGCATAACAGAACCGATAGCAAATTCCAGTATTATATGGTATTCCAATCTAAGGATTTAAGTATTGATGGGTGTTATAGCGTTGATAGGTTTCTAGAATTAATGAAAGAATTGTAATTTAGTATTTTGCTGTATGGAAGAATGGATAAGATGGGGCAATTAAGATTGTATTTCTCAGACTTCTTTAATGTTGACGAGGATTTAATTGAATCATATAGAGTGGTAAATATATCCCTCAATAATGATATGCCGCTGTTTATAGACCCATTCCTTCTCTTCAACAGCAATAACGAAGTATATCAAGCGATTCATAAGGAAATTATTAACTATCTACTGAAATATATCAGTCTGTTAATATGTAAAATGGGAGTATCATCATGATACTTCTGTTTTATTTTATATACGCTATAAATTGACTGTTTTTGTCAAAATTGATACAATGAAATTGAAAACAATTATATTGCCTGAAAGATATGAAATCGGATTTTAGTGAAGGTATTTTTTGAATATTGTATACTGATAGAAAATAACTTGATTAAAGGGGTTTGTGAGGATACTATGGATTTAAAATTCAATTCAGCGGGATTATTGGAACCCGGGATACATACAATTAAATGGGATGAGTTTTATGATATGTATAGTTTCTCAGATAAAAGGAGAGCATTATTGATTGGCCTAAAAAAGGCATTACATAATTTAAAACAGGCTGGCTGTCCGTGTGTCTATATTGATGGGAGTTTTGTAACTAAGAAAATTGAACCCAACGATTTCGATGCCTGTTGGCATTTCCATAATGGTATGGATTGGAGCAAACTGGATCCGGTCTTTGGTATCTTCGACAATGGCAGACTGGCACAAAAAGTGAAGTTTGGGGGAGAATTTTTTCCACATAGTCTTCCTGAAAATGGCTCTGGATTGACATTTTTACAGTTTTTTCAGAAGGATAGAAATACGGGTTCACCAAAAGGTATAGTACGGATAGAATTGGGGAATTTACAATGATAAAAAATAAACATCAATTGGAAATCACTCAAAATTCAATCGCGGGTTTCAAAGCGAAGCGAGATAGTATCTCTAATTTACGTGGGACAAATAAAATATACGAATTAGAGGTAAATGCTATTGATAGCATAATTCACGACCTGGAAGCACAGGTTGATGAGTATAATAAAATTACCAGTCATCAGTATACGTTTGATACTATTGATTCATTTGAGCAGCTTTCCAGATTTATCATTGGAAAAAGGATACAGAAAAATTTGGATGAAGCTACAATAGCAAACAATCTTGGTATTGATGTAGGCTATTATAACTGGCTTGAGGAAAATGATTTTTACGGTATAGATGAAAGGCTATTAGGTTCTTTATTAAATTTATTGGACATAAAAATTGCAGAAGGTGTTTTAGCAGAAGGTAATGTCACAAAATTCGGCAATGTACTAAGTAATTTAAGGATACTGGGTATTAATGAAGAATTCTTAAAACAAGCAATAAATATTGATTTGAGAGAAGTTCGGAATTTAGTACAGCAAAAAAAATCAGATGCGGTTTATGCCGCATCCAGATTTATTCATTATTTCAAAAAGGTATTTGGACTTAACTTAACAGATGATTTTACTGGTATAAATCCACTAGAAAAATCGTTAAGTGTAGCGTTTAAAAAACCAGTAAATATAAAAACAGATAGCCTAAATATAACTACCGGATATGCAGCTTATGTGGCTTCACTAGTGTCAAGGAAGATTGATGGTAAATCAGATGTTATAAAAGCAGATCCTATCGTTATAAGGGATAATCTTCTTAAAGAGTATGGGGAAGTTACCCTGGAATCGTGTGCAGATTATATATGGAAACTAAAAATACCTTTATTGCCGATTGATATCAAAAGTGGCTTTCATGGGGCTTGTTTTGATTTTTCAGGTGTCAGGGCTATAGTAATTAATCAACAACATAGAATGGTTTCACGTTGGAAATTCGATTTATTACATGAACTATATCATGCGTTAACCATGGACCATAATTTTTACTTAGAATGTCAAGATAGAGAGCAGCAATTGGACAAAGATGAAATCCTTGCGTCAAGGTTTGCAAACTTCGTTGTTTTTGGTAGTGATGTTGAAACATTCTTAAAGATTGCTGTTGAAGAAACTGGTGGTGACATCAAATTTCTTAAATCTATACTGCCAGATGTAGCCCATAGATATAAGCTTAATATCGATGACTTCTCAAACTATGCGGCATATAGATTGACAATGCAAGGTTTAAACTGGTGGGGTACGGCAAAGAACTTGCAGAGAAATGAAGAAGACCCATATGATATTTTACTTGAATACCTTGTGAAGAATTTAGATATAGACATTTATAGTGATTTCGAGAGAAAATTGATAATTTCTACGTTTAATAAGGGGGGCTTAAACAATGGATATTAGTGGATATGAAAAATTAAAAATTCACTGTAGAATGGCAGATTGTGATAACGAGCAACATTGCTTTAGGACAAATAAAACACTGCAAAACAAGGGCATTGAGAAAGGGCATTGCCGATATTGTAATATTGATTTGATTGACTGGGACAGGCTCTATAATAGAGATATAAATGACATTCAATATTTGATCAGTGCATTGAAATTTGAAATGGTTAGAAATATGTTTTGGAGCGTCAAAAACCCTACGTTGAAAATGATTGCAGCCATCACATCCATAAGTGAAGATATGCTTAGAGAAAAGATTATAAAGAGATTGAAATCATCCATATCAAAACCTAAAAGTCAAAACATTTATGATGGAAGACAAACATCAGTAGATGAGGAAAACCTTATTCTTTGGGCTCAACATGCAACTGGGACATGCTGTAGAATATGCATTGATCAGTGGCATGGGATAGACCCTGAACAAGCCATTACAGAGGAAAATTATAACTATTTCGCAGATATAATGATGGAATACATAAAGGCGAAGATACAATTGCAATATACTTAAGGGGAACAAAATGATATGTCTAAACGGATGTAAGGTTGATAGGAAAGCAATAGTTAACAAAACAGAAAAAAAGGTCAGGCTTGCTATTATTTCAGACTCAAAACAGGAAAAAGACCTTACCGGCCCCACAAATTTCTTTGGGTATGGGAGGGTAAGGCATTTTACACGTAAACATGATAATTGGAATGACAACCCTCTTCCAATTGATCCTGCATGTAATTTTTTAGGCACTCCTAAATTGGAACAGATTGAAGCTCAGGTTTTTCAAATAGCCCAGTGTAATTTTGATTGTTGGTACTGTTTTGTTGATGAAGATAGACTCCAGCCAAACAATGAGTTTTCTGGCTGGGTATCAATAGATGATATGGTTGAATTCATATTAAGACAGAATGTTAATTTAATTGATTTATCTGGAGGACAACCTGATTTGGTACCTGAATGGTCATTATGGGTACTTAGAAGCTTAAGAGATTTACAATTGGATGAAAAGGTGTTTGTGTGGCAAGATGATAACTTAAGCTGCAACTCGCTGAGAAAATACTTAACTACTGGAGAGATTGAAGAATTGTCTTCATTTTCTAACTTTGCAAGGGTAGGCTGTTTTAAAGGGTTTGATGAATTTACATTTGGATTCAACACTGGGAGGCCTGAGCTTTTTTATAACAATCAGTTCATTATTATGAAGGAATTGCTACAATTTGGATTTGATATTTATGCGTATGTAACATTTACAACCCCGGAAATTGATAATCTGGATTACAGGATAAATAACTTTGTTGAAAGGCTTCAAAAAATACACCCTTTATTCCCGTTAAGGACTGTGCCACTAAAAATAGTTAATTATACTCCAACATCGTTAAGGTTAACAGAGGATAAGATAAAATCGTTTGACCTTCAATTTCATGTACTTGAGAAATGGAATGAAGTACTTCAAAAGAATTATAGTGCAACAGAACTTGCTATAAATATAACAGATATATCTATTAGGTAGGAGGGAAAAGGTTGATTAGAATTATTGGTTTTTCAGGAAAGTACGGTAGCGGAAAAACCACTCTGGCAAAAGAATTTGCAAGTGACATAAAAGCAAAGTTTATCAGTTTTGGTGATTACATTAGAGACCTAGCGAAAGAGAGAAATCAAAACCACGAGGACAGGGATGTGCTTCGGGACATTGGTGAGGAACAAATAAATCGAGGTTGGTCAACGTTTTGCCAAAGTGTACTTGACTTTTATGAATACAGGGGAGAAAAGCTACTTGTAGTGGATGGGGTAAGGCATCTAGGCTGTTTAGATGGATTCCGTATGATACTACAGGACCCTGCAATATATGTCGTATATATCGATGTTTCTGAGACATTATCACAAGAAAGGCAGAGGAGTAGAGGAGAAAGTAAAATATATACATATACTGGAAATCTACATATGACGGAAGAACAGGTTGTTACAGCAATACCTTTGGTAGCAAATCTTATTATGGACGGTAATAAAGACTTATCGGAACTAAAAACACAACTAAATGTATGGTATGCAGAATACGTCACAAATTGTTAAACTACCAAGAGGACACGCCAATCAGCTATGAGTTCTGTGTAACCGCCGTGTAATGCGCATAAAAATTAATAATACAAAATATAGAGAAATAACAAACAATCCACAGAATAAAGCTTTTGGGGAATAATAAAAACAAAGAGGGAAGTACTGCCTATATCTACGGATCAGAAGGTTGTGGATTCGATCTCTGCCAGGCGCACTAAATATCAAGGCTATCAGGAACCTACCAATCAGCTATTAACTACAGAATAAAAGCACCTCAAAAGCCTATATGTGATGAAAAATGATAGTTTTCAAAAAACAATTGGGTACTATTTGGGTACTACTCCTATAAAACCATACCCAATAGTATGGCATCTTACATATAGACTGCTAATGAAAAACCTTTAAAATACACCGTTTTGATATGGCTTTTAAATATACAAAACTACTAATCGAGTTCTGCAAAACCTTTATCCCCCGGTCCTAATCTGGGTGAGCAACGAAAGTGGCAAAGGCAATGTAACTTGAACAAAGTGAAAGCTATCGTCTTTAGGCGCTGGCCGGTAACAAGCCCTTATAGGGCTAACTCAAGCCACCCGTTTTACGGGTGGTCATGACTATTTTTAAATTTTGTCTTGTGTGTGTTGCACTCCTTCGAGAGAGTGTAAAATAACAACATTTCATTGCCTTTTAAACGTTTGGTAGGTGGCTTGTCCTAGTCGTTTTTTCGTTTTGTTGTTCTTATGCAATCGTACCATCTGCTGCTAAGTCCTCAGTCAGGTCTGCAAATACATCGCCCTTTGACTGGAAATAGGTTGCTGTGAAAGGTGAACCAGAAGCCGCAATTGGATAGAGTGCAGTGGTATGATCTACAAAGTAGGTATCAAAGCCGCTTTCCTTTATCTGATCAATAGTAAGATTACGAGTGAGCTGATACACTATAGCGCAAACCATTTCGACATGCCCGAGTTCTTCTGTGCCAATGTCAGTAAGGATACCCTTTGGTATGTTGAGGAAATGGATAGATGTTAAGAGTGATAGAATACTTTAGGAGCTTAAATTATATTATGGGCTCAACCCTTATTCATAAAGCATTAGCAAAGCTAGGCGGTGAATTGAAGAAGATTATTTTGGAGTAATATACATATATTTGTAAATGTGAGTTACAAATTTGGTGAAATATGGTATAATTATATGGTGTAATAATAAGTTAACTCTAAAATAGAAGGAGATAAGTATTATGAAAAAGGCTATTGACTATTTAATTGAGTGGACAGAAAATATAAACTGGAAAAATCATTTATTAAACAATGTATTACAAAATATAGAAATTGATATAGAAGCTATAACTTTAGAAGTGATTGATATTATAACTAATAATAAAGTAGTTAATCTTATCACATCTCCAACTGAAAATACAAGACAAGAATCTCAGTTATATATTAAAGAAATAAAATCGCCAGTAAATATAAATGCTCTATGTCCAGAAGCAGGGTGCGAATTAGGAAAAAACTTAAATGTATTTTATGGAGAAAATGGATCAGGAAAATCATCATATGTTAAAGTTTTTAGAAAATTAGCAGATAATTTTTACACTAATGAGAAAAATCTAAATATTATGTCTAATATTTATACTACTGAAAAGACATCTGATGTACAGACAATAACCATGTGTTATTCTTGCGATGAAAATGATGGTCTCCTTCAATGTATTGATATTAATACGAAAAACTCAGTGCTTTCAAAAATCAATGTATTTGATTCTAGTTCGGTAACTCCACTTATAAACACGGATTTAACATTTAGTGTTCTGCCCCAAGGACTAAATTATTTTTCAAAGTTAACGGATTTGATTGATTGCATAAAAGTAAAACTTCAAGAAATAGTATCAACTAATACAATAGAACAAAATAAAATATTTAGTGATAGTTCCTTTTCAATAATATCTGAAGATATATCATTAATTACTACTAATGTTCCAAGCGTTGATAAACTTGATGGATTTATTAAAACAAACTATTTGCTACATGAAGATTTTGATATAAAAATAGAGACTATAGAAAATACAGTTAGAGAACTTCAAAGTACAAATACTGTAGAGTTAATTAAAAATATAAGTACTCAAAAAGCAAAGCTTGAGGCACTTAAAAGGAGTTTTGAATTGCTGTCTAGCAAAGTAAATTCAGTGAATATAAATGCTGTAAATTCGTTTATCGAACAATATGATGAATTGCTTGTAAGAGAAGATAAACATAATGTTGAATTTGGTAAAAGGATAAAACATATTGCAGTTAACAATGAATGGACTAATTTTATAACATCAGCCAGAGAATATTATATGTCAATCGGAGTTGAATTACCTAAGGAAAAGAGCCCATGTATATTTTGTGGACAAACCTTAGAGAAGGAGCAAATAGACTTAATTGAATCATGTTTGAAACACATTAACTCAGAGACTAATCAAATAAAAAATGAAATCAATAAAAGAATTCAAGATTACTTTATACCTGAAATATCTGTAGTTTTTCTTGCAGAGGATGAAAAATTATTTAGTGAAGATAAGAGTTGCCTTGTTGAAAAGCTAAAAACTACCATAAACCTTGTTGAGAAAAATAAAAAAATATTTACACAGAACATCAAAGATAAAAAGAAGATTCCTGCAGAGTGCGTTATAAACTTTGAAGAAATTATTGGTTCAATAACAAATGAGATTCTGGAAATTGAAGGAAGGTTAACTACTTTAGGAAAGAGTAATCAAGAGATTAACGAACATTTATTAAAACTTACAAATGACAAAACTAGCTTGCTAAGAGTAAAAAAAATTAACGAGAGTAAGAAACTATTTGAGAACTGGTATGAATACAAAACTAAAATTGACTCTCTGAATAAAATTAAAAGTAGGTTTACTACAAATGTATTATCTACAAAAGCAAAAGATGCTTTTAATGAGATTGTTGCTGGCGACTATATAAGCACATTCAATAGCTACTGCGAAAATCTTGGGGTACCTAATGTTAATATTTCTTTAGCTTCAAAGAAGGGACAAACCCAGAGAGGAAAATTTGTAGTTCGTGAAAATATAAAAGTAACTGACATTATGAGTGAAGGTGAACAAAAGGCTATAGCACTCGCTGAGTTTGTTACAGATCTTAAAGTTAGAAAAAACAACTGTACTACACTTTTTGATGACCCAGTTACATCTTTTGATTATAAAAGGGCTGAAAAGATTGCTGATATAATTTATCAAATATCAAATGAGAGGCAAGTGATTGTCTTTACGCATAATATTATGTTTTATTATTACCTTTATAACTGTTGTGCAAAAGAAAATAATAAGGAGAACAAATTCTATAAAATTGACCAGTATGATAGAGATAATAAAGGACTAATTTCTATTTCTGCAGAAGGAAGACTTGAAAACTTAAATGAAGTTACTAAAAAAATAAAGAACTATGCACAAAAAATATCTAGTAAAATTTGTATAGGAGATGACTTAGAACAAACGTTAAAATCAACATATTCTGATATACGTACTTGGTGCGAACTTATTGTTGAAGAGGGATTTTTAAAAAAAATCATCAGAAGATATGAGCCAAACATTATGTTTAAACCTATATCAAAAATAAATTCTGAATTTGTTGATTACATACCTGCAGTTTCGGACCTGTTTGATAAATCTTGTAGATATATGCTAGGACATAGTCAACCATCAGAAACCCAAAATGTAAAAGCTTCAAGAGAAGAATTTTACATCGATTATAAATTTATTATGGACCTCTATGAAAAATATAAAAACTAAATCAGTCTGCTGATTTGATGAAAAGAGATTACATAAAAATTTTGTGAGAATTGAGGAACTACTTTATGAAAGGTGAATACTATCTTTCGAGGAGCCAATTGAAAGGATATATATTTGAAATAATAATTTTACAATTACTTGAATGTAATCCAGGTTATTTGTTTAAAGAATCTGATGAGGGCTTTTGCGAAGTATATTATGAATATGTATATCGGAGGAGATATTTTTATTTGACTATTAGTGGGGATATGCATAGAAATAAATATTACTTTACACCTCCGAAATCATTAGACGAAGCAGCTACCTTTGGGAATATTGAAACTTTAAACGAGAAGGAAAGACTCTTCAAAGCTATTAATGTTAATATAAATCTCGATAATATTAATAGGAATCTTATTTTAAAAATTAATGGTGACTGGCTAGAGAACATCAGGAAAAGTTCTTAATAGTATGATTAATATTTTCGAAACCTATAAAAATATAGTAAAAGATGAACTGCAGTTTAGACACCTATTTAAGAAATTCCATTTGAGTTAAATAAAGAATGTTACATTTAATAGTATCAGAACTTTAGTAACAAGGCAACAAAAGGAATTCATTCAATGCTAGTATTAAATCGTAAATTACATGAGCAATTATCAAGATATATTGTATGGATAACTATCTAGTTAAAATTACAAATATATAAAATAAACGAAAAAAATAGTGCTATACTAATGGCTTTTATTGATATGCCAAAATTAAGGGTTAATGCAAACTAGGGACAGATGCTTTGTATGTATTCATCCGTCCCTAAAAAATACTAAATATTCAACATCAATTTTTCCATTTTACAAAACTTGAAACTAAACCAGAATAAGAGATTTTTGTCCAGCAGGGTATTATCTTCACCCCTTCGCCCCCCTATAAAACATATCATCATAGGACTTATCGAGCAGATTCCAGTCAATATAGATGTCTTTGACTTGCTTGCCAGAATCGTCAATAAGGGTATAGGCTTCTATTTTATTGATTACTTTTTTAAGAAGGGCGTTGTCAATCTCATTTAGGTCAACTTTTTCAATAAAGTCAACGTAGTTTTGGTACTTCTGTTTTGCCTGAAGCTTGGCTTCGTCAAGCTTTTTGAGCTTTTTGAGGTCGGCTTCTAAAGCTTTTCTATTTGATTGCAGCTCATCATTTTGAAGCTTATATTGTTCATCATCAATTATATTTTTTGTATAGAGCTTGAGATTTGCAGAAAGCTGCTCCTTAATATCAGCAAGGCTTTGTTGAAGCTCATTGATTTGGCTCTCAACCTCTTCCTTTGTGTAAAAAGATTCTATATAGTTGTCAAACATTACATCAAGTTCAGATTTGTTTGACCTTAGGCTTTTAATTTCGCTAACAACTCTTTGAAATAGGGCATCTTCATGCCACGAGTTTCGGTGCTCACATTCAGCATTATGAAACATATCATGAGTAGCACAAACCCATTCAACGTCGAATTTTCTTGTTCCATCTTTCTTCTTCCAGCCCCACAGCTTTTTGCGGCGCATAGCCTTTCCGCAGTTTCTGCAATAAAGAAGGTTGCTGAAAATATTTGCAGAGCTAGGTCGATTACTTTGTCCAAAAAGCTCTTTTCTTTTCTTCAATTCAGCCTGAACAGCAGTAAAGAGCTCATCAGATATAATTCTTAGAGCTTCATTATTTGTTACAATCCAGTTATCTTCATCAACTGGCTTCTGACTCTTATAAACTGTCTGTATTTCACCCTCAGTATGAACAAACTTGTCCAAGTTGATATCAGTATTTACAACAGTATGCGTGATTTGACGACCAATGTATATTTGATTATTTAGAATATCGTAGATTTGAGTTTGAGCCCATCTTCGATTCTTCTGCGTAGGTATGTTTCGGAGGTTCAGCTCTTTTGCTATTTTAGTTCCACCCCAACCTTTGGAGTACCATTCATATATCATTTTTACAGTCTCAAGCTGCTCAGGTATAGGCTGCATAAAGCCATCCTTGGTATAATATCCATAAGGTGTGGCACTTGTGAATTTACCTGCTTGCTGGGCTCTTCTAATTCCAAATTGCACAGCAGTGCTTTTAGCTCGGCTTTCCTCCTGAGCCATAACAAAGAGAATATTAATAGTTGCCTCATTTGCAGGATTAGAGCTGTCAAGCCAGCCGTCTTCAAATATAACCTTGATGCCCATTATTTTGAGCTTTTTTAGAATGCCAGCACCATCCTCGACATTTCTGGCCCATCGCTGGACGTTTTTAACCAATATTGCATCGAATTCTTTCCTATAGGCACATTCGAGCATGTACTTAAAAGCACCCCTGTTCTTCAGTTTGGTTCCAGAGATACCCTCATCTGCAAAAATGGATGGTATATAGCTTATTAATTCTTTTTTCCCTTCCTTTGAGTAGTACATGCCACACTCGGCACCCTCAAAGCTATTTTTCTTAAAAAGTTCTGAATAATGTTTTATCTGATTTTCCAAAGAAGTGAGCTGTTCTGAGTTGTCGGTTGAAACTCTACAATACGCTACGCATTTCATAATACTAATCCTCTATCGTTAAACTGAGATTATTATAGTTATATAATAATACATAGGGCCATAAATGCGCAATGAGAAATTATAAATATTTTCCACTAATACCTGATTCATACGGTTTACAAAGTGAAGATTGCTCTATAAATGCTACCCAACGGTGATACAGCTCGTTAGGAATCTCCTTCTTACCATATTCATAATAGAGAATATCGTTTACTGTTATTTCGAGCATTTCTGCAAGTTTTTTATCTGTAATTTTTGTGTCACGGACTCTCAGCAAATATAATTGGCGACCTGATAACATATGACCTCCTGCTACTAATACACTTTGATACATACTATTGAAAAATGTTATTTTTGGTACCAACAACAGGAGACCTATCACTATCCTGCTATTAGCAGCTGATTAATTCCTTCTTGAAATGAGTTAGTGAAATTAAGTTAAATATTTTAAAGAATGTTTTTAAGTAGTTCTTAAGTTTATGGGTATTTTATTGGCAGTTCATATGAAAATCAAATTTTCAGTACAATTATTTTTAGAAGTTTAGAAAAAATTCCTGATTGTAGCAATTTCGGCCATGGACGGCCTAGTGAGGCCATTTAAGGCCTTGAGTGGCCTTATTTATATGCTTTGCATTATTTGGTTAAAAATGCTGGAATTGGCCAGCGCCGCGGCTTTGAGAAAAAAGTATATAGATGATAGTATTTATTTCAAGAAATAATATTTTTAGGGGGGATAACATTTTGATTAGTAAAAAACTCAGAGATTATATTGCATTGAGTCCATCAAAAAGTACACAAATGGTTGCTATTTCGGAATTGATGGACCGTTGTTTGGAAAATGACATCCTATTACCAGAATTCCAAACGACATTGAGATGGGTATTGCACAAAAATGTTGATTTGCTAAACTATCAGCTTTCTGCTAAGGCTCCTGTTTCAGCACTGAGTATGCATGAAATCCGTGAAGACGAGGATGTCAAGCAGATTAACTTTATGAACAGAAAAAGAGTCGAGGGTAATCTTGTAAGGAAGCTGTCAGTTATTGATGGACAGCAACGGATCAGCTGCAATTTGAAGGCATATATTAATGATCCTGAATTTGAACATATCGTGCTTGACTTGCAGAAAGGTAAATTTATAATTAACAAGGAAAAAATGAAGAAGAGCTATCAAGTCCCTGCAGGTATTCTTCTCAATAGGTCATCTGTTGAATTAGAGAAATACGCCATATCACGTCAGCCTCTAAGTGATAATTTTCAGATTCTTTTATTTATTAGAACAAAATTGCTATCCTATAACTACATAGTTAATATTGGCAAGGGGATGAGCAAAACAGAGCAGCTTAGCTGGTTTGAAAGGCTTAATAATGCAGGGGCACAGATTCCAAAACTACAGCTTAAACTTACACATCTAACAGAAAAGCAGATTGACATTTACGACGAGTACATCAATAAATTCATAGATATCGTCAATGCGAAAAAGCTGTACAAACTAGTGAAGATGAAAAATACAGAGGTGAGCATTCCTATTGCCTTGCTAAATCCTGCAATTGAGATAATTAACAGGAAGTCACACGTCACTAATTATAGCCCGATAGCCTCTGATATTCGATTTAGAGAAATTAACGAAATGAGTGCTGAGAATTTACGTAGAGCATTTACAATCACCTTGGATTGCTTAAAAAAGTCTATTGCCTTTCTTGAAGAGAATAGAATAAATTATAACAGGTATGACTACATTGCTTACGTTACTGGCTTCTTTGTATATCTTGAAAATGATGAAATGAATGCTGCACAGAAAAGTGCACTAGTGGAATGGTGCAGCACAGTGTCTTTCACAAACAAATCTAACCAAGCAAGAAGAGAAATATATAATCAAGTGCTTGGCTTTAGGTATATAATATAGTTTTCCTCCGTGGAACGGCTACTTTAGTGGCACCTTCTTATATTTCAGGTATATTCTTGTTATTTCAGCCCTGTGATGGCCGAGTTGTTCACTAATGTAATACAGGAGGTCTTTACCATGCAGTATATTTTTCTTTTGATTGTAGAGGTTATTGCTATAGTAACTTCTCAAACCATGAAAATTTAATGTTTTCTTAACAGGCTTTAGATTACTTAAAGCACTACAAGATTTCTGGTTTCTAAAGGCCTCCTGAAACTTATCACGATGATTGCCAAGCCAGTTTTGAATAGAGTCTTTTCTTTTTTTTTGTTGCATCCTTAATATTATCTACAAGGATTTTCTCACAATTGAGTTTTTTGAGAGTATCAGCATATTTTAATACTTCAGCAAGTGCAATGAACTGGATAAGTGTATCAACCTTAATAAATCGGGTCTGACCACCTTTACCTTTAACCTCTAGTTCTCCCGTGTCAACAGCTACTAGTATCTTGTCAACCGTTAAACGACAGCATTCTTCAAGCCTTAGACCGAAGTTCTCAGCAAGAGTTATAGCAAAATATACGTCCATACGTCCCATTTGTTTACTTAATTGTTTAGCCATCTCAACCTCTTTTGTTGTCCAGGAGTTATCAATTTTATTAGTTTGACGTTTATCTAGGCCCAGAATTGAGTTGTCTACAAGTATATTTTTAGATCCACAATGGTGCTGAAAATATCGTATGGCACTTACATCAGTCTTAATAGTGGATGGCGATTTACCATCCTGCTTCATTTGATCAACATACTGGATTAGATGCTTACTGCTTATATTTGTTATTTTCTGAAGACGGAATTCACTTGCAAGGAATACAACAAACCGTTCCATTGCGGCCTTATAACGCTCACGGGTTTTAAAACTGCCTTCGTTAAAATGCTGAAATTGGGTATCTAACTGAATTTCTAGGTTTTTAACCAAACCTGATGAAGTACTATTTGATGATTTATTTCTCACTTTGCCACCTGCTTTCTAAATTATTTAAACACTATAAGCAAAAAGTCTATGAAAATCAAATTTTCACAGACTTTTTTATGACTTTATTAAAATATAATTAATGGGTAAGCAAACAATCGAATTTGATTGAAAATGGGTAAGACAACTTTGACAAAAAATATAAATAGCAGAAATTTGTTCTAAATTTTTCATAATGGGTAAGATGACTCTTAAAGTGTTATATAATCTTTGCCCAAATAAAGCAATCTGGCTAACTATTTCGATTAAGTGCATTTTTTGGCATAGCAAGGCCTATGAGAAACATCTGTTTCTCACATTTTCCTGATGTAGTTGTGTTTTAGGGTGTTGCTTTTCAATAGTTGTGAGGTGTACCATACCGCCGTCTCTATGGAGTCCTACAGACTCACATAGAGACGGCGGTCTCACTTTTGTGGTTTTCTATAAGTTAAGTAGAAATCCGAGTACATGCTATTGCATGTGCCAGCATAGTACTGGCTTCGGCTGCCGATTACTGACATTGTCAGTCCTATAAAGGTGCGGCAAGGATTTTTTTAATAATGTATATCGTAAAACATTAACTCAATTTTTATGGTGGTAGAGCTACCACGCAGTTGTGTTTCTGAATAAGATTCCTTCGTCTCATATAGAATACTCCTTTCAAATAAAATTCCATGGTTCAATCTATATATAAAATACCTTCAGGTATGATTATGTTATAGGGGAAGATGGTGGGGGATTTCAAGTGGGGAGTTAATAATGGTATAAATAATTAGGGATATGTTTCTGTAGTCGGATATGTTGTGTGCTGAGTTACCACTATATTTGAGGTGTGGTTTGATATTACTGGGTTTGAGAATATAAAAATCAAGCATATATCAAAATGAAGTTATTTATTTTTTACTTCAAAAATGAAATTATAAGCTTTTTAATATTTTTAACTATTAGCGTATCGAAAATTCTAAATTTTATGTGTTAAAACTATCTTTTCTTACAAAAAACTATTCATTCCAATACCTTGGATAATATATTGAGAAAAATAGAATAGAACATCTTGAAAAAATGTATTATTATAAAAATAATGGCGATATATGGTATAATGTATGTGTAACTTCAAGGAGGTAATCTATGTGTACACATACTGAATATGCCGAAATACTTCGTGTTGGAGAAGAAAGAAGAGATGCATCCGATAGTATAAAAGGATTTTTATATCAGGACTTACTAGCTATTGAATTAATAATAAATAGTCAAAATGGAGATAAAATCTATGTTGAGTGGGTTGAGGATATCTTTGTAGAAAGTGCTACTAAAATATCAACTTGTCAAGTGAAACACTATCCTAAAAGTCAACTGGATTTGCAAGATATCTATGAGAATATGTTTTATCAGTTGCTAAAATTTTTACTATATAGGACTGAGGAGAAAAAGTTTATTACTTATGCCTATTATTATGCAGAAAGTGTAAAAGATTTCATTAAGGCTAATACACAAAATATAATAAAGGAAAATGATTTAAAAACAATTAACAAGCTACAGATACGGAAGGAACTTGAAGAATGTTCAGATATGAAAGCGAGAAAGAAACTGCTATTTGAAAAAGTTGCGGGAAAAAGTTTACTTGACCAGTTTGAGTTCAGTGCACTAAAAAAAGAAGATATCTGTAATACAAGAGATTATCTAAAAAGTATTTTGTACAGTTTGTTTGAAACATCTATTAAAAATGACAATTTAATTAGAATGCTGAATAAAGAAGACATCAAAGATTTATTGCTAGCATTGGCAGTTCAGTATGTTCAAAACTCTTATTATAAAAAGCCTGAAGATTATACTAAGAGAATTATGACGAAAGAAGATTTTAATAATTATGTAAATAGAATCTTTGTTAGTGTGCAGAAAAATACAGAAATTATTATTACTTTGGTTATGGGATACATTGATAGTCTGTTTGATGAAATTATTGTTGAGATAGAGGATGTTAATAATGCTGAAATTTACAAAAAAATATATTTATCCACAAAGGGGTATTTGAAAAGTATCCTATTGGAGAAGAGAAAAAGATTCAAGTTTCTTAATTCACTTAGCACTTATGAAGATAAGGAGCTGAATTGGAATAGCTACCAAGAAATAGATTTTAATGAAAGAGATAAATTTATAGAACATAAAGGTGTAATAAAATCAGTTATAAAAAGTAGTTGGAAAATAATGTACGATATTGATGGCAGTGAATATGGATTATATATAAAGGAAAGTGAAGAGAGTTTCTTTTTTGACTTTGTCAACTATGAAGAATCAAAAAGGGTAGTAATTTTTTCTTCATTGGCTGGAGAACAGAACGGTGATATTAAAAAAATTGTACCTAGACTTGCAAAAATGGAGGAAAGACCAGATAAATGGTATATGCGTGGAGAATTAAGGAGTTACTACAAATATTCTCTGGATGTCAATAAAATACGAGATATAGATTTAGGAATGGGGCATAGCGTTTTATATGAACAGAGTAATTTTTTTAAAATAGAGTGTATGGATTGTCTAGCATGTGACTCTGAAAAAATGGAAACTAAAGATCCAGATCTGAAGGATTGTTTGTTTAAAAGTGGCTGTACTAAAAAGGGAGGCGGAGTATGTACATAAAAGATTTTTTTGCTAATGGATATAAATCTATATATGAGTCAGAGGAAGAGCCTATTAAAGCTTTTTTATCAGAGACGGAAAATGAGGAAGAAATTATAGATGCTAAAATGGATGATGAGGATAGAATAAGATATGCCAAACCGTTGACAGATATTTTTATACATGAAACTAAAAATGAAATGTTTTTGGTATTAGATTGTATAGGGCATAAATATCAGCGATTAAAAAATGTGTGTGAGAAATGGGAACAGAATGTATTGCATTTTGTAAACTTTGGTAAGGAATATCGTAATAATATAAAGTATCTGCAATATGAAATCTATTTGCTTATTTTATGTAGAGATGAAAAAAATGAGTATGAAGATGATCATTTTAGGTCTGAAACTGAAAAGTCTTTAAGGATATGCAGAAAATTATTCTTGCTGTGCAATGAAATTGGTGAAATAGACGAAAATAATTGGAATATGATACCGTTTTACTTCTCTTCCATTGAGAAAAAAGATAGTGAAGAAGTACAAAGACTTGAGAAAGAACTTGAAGATCTAATTCCAAAGGATGAAAAAATACGTTCTATTTGTAAAAAAGAAGAATTGACGGATGAGGATAGAAAAATAATGAAGGAGTGGTTGAATAAGGATGATAATAACTAGAGTGATAATTGAAAATTTTAGAATATACGAATATAAAGAATTTGAATTCGGAGAGAATCAACTAATACTTATTACTGGTGCTAATGGTTTTGGCAAGACTACATTAATTGATGCTATTGAATGGTGTCTTACTGGGGATATAGTAAGAATTAAGAAGTGTTATGATGAAAGAAATTCAAAGCAAGCAGAAAAAAACAGACCGGAAAATAAGAAAGGAATAATAAAAAATTCTAATTGTTCATCACCAAATGATAAAATTAAAGTAACAATTACATTAGTGGTTGATAATGTTGAGGTAATTGTTTATAGAGAGCAAATAGAAGATAGTTTGTATGCTGATACAGAGTTGAAATTTGAAGGTGAAACAGCTGAAATAATAAAAGAAAAAATAATAAAATATGTAACACATGATAAGTTCTATAATTATCATGTATGTGATACATACAAGTCTTATGAATTTTTAAACTCAAAAAGGCAAGAGGTTAAAGAAAAATTTGAGGATTTTATTAAGCCACATAGCATGGCTGATGGATTAAGTAAGAAGCTTGGAATATTGCAGGAAGTGCTAAAAGAAGAAATCCAAATTAAAGAAAAATCTTTAATTGATACTGAGGAACATAAGAAAGAGTTAGAGATGCTAAAAAAAGATCTACATCAATTAGACTACCCTCAAATACGATTCTATCATGACGAGAATTTAGATATTGAGAAGGAAAATATTGAGGATATAAAGAACCAGCAGGATAAAATAAAAAAATGCGGATATAATGTAGCTGCTTCAAAAATTCTAGATGTTATTTTGTATTATCAGGCAATAGAGAAATCTGAAGAAATTAATAAATTGATTGAAATGGCTGATACTATGGGAGACGATTTGAATATTTCAATAACAAAATCATATTATGATTCAAAAAAGATTGATGAAATAAACAATAATATAAAGATATTATCTGATGAAAAGCAGAAAGTTGAAAGTATTAAAAAAGTAGATCAAATAGACACTACTGTTCAGCCTGAAATATATATAGGAATATCAGAATATATCTCAGAACAAAAGGCTGAGTTTAAGAAGATAAAAAGCGAAATAAATAATATGCAGAATATAATAAATGATAAAGAGATAGGTAATGAGATAATTGCTGCCTTGTCAAATTTGGTTGCTGGAAGAGAAGGCTTCTTCAAATATAGAAATCAAGGCAATAGTCAATGCCCACTTTGCGGTTCAAAAGAAAAGTTTGAAAGTATAATTATGTCTGATGAAATCGCAGGAGAAGCAGTAGCTTATCTTGATAAAAGTAAATCTGATCTTGGGATAATGAAAAAAGAAATGCAAGACCTTGTTGCAGGCGTAAATAAAAAATTTGATGTATTGAAAAAAAACATTATTAAGCATCTTGAAGAAAAAATAAAAATACTGGAAGAACAAAGAACAGTATTTAATACTTTTTATAATAAAACCAAGGATTTCTTTAATAGACTCAAAAATTTTAATATAAGCATTGACTGTAAATACATTGAAACTCTTCAAATTGAAAAGAATGAACTAGAGAAAATAAAATTAGAAAAGGATGCGGTTAGCTCTAATGTAGAGCTAATTAAAAACATTTTAACAGCAAATCAACTGAGTTATAGTTTAGAAAACATTTCTTCAGAAATATTGAAAAAAACGCAGTTGGATTTAGATCCGCTTATAGACCAATCTATTTCTGTAGGAAATTTTACATTTGAAGAATTTAATAAAAAGCTTTTGTTTATAAGTAATTTATTAAATAATAAGAAGGTTATAGAAAAACAATTGTTAATTGATAAATATGAAGAACAAAACAAAAAGACTAGCAATGGAATAAGTAATTTGGAGAAAGTTAAAGTAAAGGCTAAAGAAATGTGGGATTCAATAGAATTAAAGAAGACTCGTATTGAAAAGCTTGAACTAGAAGCAGTAGGACCGTATTTGTATAAAATTTTTTCAAAAGTAATTAAACATACAAGCGTTGAAGAAATAAAATTCAACAGGGACAGTTCAAAAATTGAAGGAGGGGCTACCTTTACAGATCAATATGGTAATAATATCCTTAATGTAATGAGTCAAGGGCAATTCGGAGTATTTATGCTTTCATTCTTTTTTGCTAATATGTTTAAGCGCAAAGTAGAAACTGAATTTAAAACTTATTTTGTTGATGATATAACAAGCTGTATGGACGATATGAATGTTCTTTCTTTTATAGATATAATAAAATATCAGTTATATCAAAAGGATGGAGTAATAAGACAGTTTTTCTTTTCAACATGTAGCAATGATTTGGAAAGATTGTTTATACATAAAATGGAGAGTTTTGGTATTAGCTTTGTTAATATTAAGTTTAAGTCATATGCGAGGGGAAAAGTGATGAATAGCCAAGGGAAAAATGATAAATTTTAAAATTCTGATTAATAGTACTAAAAATGTCTCAGCACATGAATTTCCCCAGCAATTTTATAAATTAATGTTTCCCTACGGGGTAATGATTATGTTAGTGAAGTAAGTGCAATCTGTGTTATATTTGGGGCATATGTATTTAAAACTTTTTGACACTATGGAAATATTTGATTAGGGGGGGTATCTTGAACTTTGATTATAGGTTAATTGATAAGTATAACGTTGAAGATAATGAGATTATAAGATTAGCAACTGAGGTTTACCAAGAGTATTTAGGGCATCAATTATTATATAATGTATTAGGAAGTGATGCCGAAAGTGGAGATAAGAAGTATTTTGATGTGAATGGTAAACTAATTGTAATGCACAAAAGAAATTTTGAAAAGTTGGGTATAAATAACTTAGAAATAGTTAAGAAAACAGATGTTAAGATACTATTTGATTTCATAGTGAAGGAAGAAGTTCACTTATTGAAAAAAATTCTTCAAAGAGTTAATAAAAGCGAGTTAGTATTTGTTTTTTACTCTCTAGCATGTTATATTGCTGAATTCCATGGCAGAATATATTTAACAATGAATGACGCAAATATTATTAATGAGTTCAAAGGTCTAAAAAATACGGAAAGACATCTATTATCTACAATAAGTATACTTAAAAAAGAACAGTATAAAATAAGTGGTCTTCTTGGTATGGATAAAGCAATAGTACAGTATATATTTTCTTTAATATTAGGGTTACCCGATACAGTAAATAAGAGTCCTAATATTTTAGATAAACATATGATAATTGACATATTCATAACAGTGGCCGCAATTATTCAAACAATAGGTGAAAGAGAGTTATTACTTAGCAAGTTTTACTCTTTACAAAAGGTACAGATAATAAACAGTGTGATTGAAATTCCAAAAGGATTATATTGTAAATTCTCAGAGTTTATAAAAGACTTATTTAATAATGAACAAAAGTTGGGAATGGAAGATGGTGTATCAAAAGAACTGTTTATAACTCTGGATGAAAATATTTTTTCAACGATGGGCTTTAAATATAAAACACTTGAAAACTTTATCAGTGATATAGAAATGGGACTCGCACTTGATGATAGATTAGCGACCCTCGTGCAAAAAGAAATTCTTATTAGCATTATTGTTAAAGGGGGACAGTGCACTAAATATGAAGCGGAAAAGTTAATAGATTACTTAACTATTGAGGAAGCAAGTGGTGCTGACTATTATTTGGCGACTATAGATAAGTTTAAAACAAGGATTCTTAAGAACCCGTTAGTAAGAGTTGAGATTTCTAATACAACAGCGTATTTGTTTTCATATCCTTTACTTTTTTATGCATTATTCTTGTTAAGAAGAAACATAGTATATGATTTAATACTGGAAGCTAAAGGTATTAATTCAAAGATAATTAAAGAGAAAGTCAAGAATAAGCTAGTTGAGATGGTATTTGAAGAAGTAAGTAAACACAGCGATATATGTTATTGCAATACTTACGATTTAGATGTTAATATTAATTCGAAATTAAGGAGAATCCATTTTCATCGTGAAATCGATGCTCTCTTTATGGTGAATAATAAGCTATTTATTACTGAATGTAAGGATAGAGTTTTTAAGTTTACATCCTTTGGCTTTAAAAAAGAAATCGGTCTCTGTATAGAGGACATAAATGTGATGGTAGAAAAGTATGAGGAGGTAAAAAAATATATAAAGGAACTCGAGGCCTTATTTGGTTATCAGATTAAAGAAATTATAATGGTCATTGTGTATAGACATTATAATGCTGCTAGACATTCGGATATAGACCAGAAAGATGTGCATATAGTCTCTATAACTGAGTTTGAAGAATGGTTGCTCAATATAATCTGATGAGATAATGTAGTTTTATAAGATAAGTAAGATGCATTAGTGTTAATGGAAGAAATATTATCTGAAGATATAATATAGACATTTTTAAAGGTTGTGGCATATCAATTTAAAACCTATTATTTAGGGAGGCTTATACATTTTCCATATACTCCATAAAAACTAGCTGAATTTTTGACCGAAAGAAAGCGCAAACAACAATTAGAAAAGAACTTATATATGAAAACTAACAAAAAGGCTTAACGCATTTTGAGTGCTTCAACCAAATACTAATATTTCCATCAGTAAGAAAGGGGAGTCACTCTTTTTCTTTTCCAACCACTATACATTTCCTAAACATACCCTTAACCTCCTTATAAGGCATAGAGTAACGCTGACTTAAATACCTGTTGGCAGCAGCGAGCTCGCCGTCCGGCCCGCCGAATTGCGTTATAATTACTTTTGCGAGTGCCGGATTAGGTCTCTCAATTTTTACTGGATACTGAAGCATTTTCTCATACGTCCACATAACTATACCTCACCCTCTCTTTCCCAAGGCCATGGATTATCAATCCAGTTCCAGGTTGTAAAATCATAATTTGTTGTACTTGTAGTAATAGGGCCATAGCTACTGGTGAACTCTTTTTCAGCCATATCTTTTAATTCACCATACTTCTTAAAGTATGAAAGTGCCACTCTGTCATCTGGATGAGTATCTAAGAAAAGTGCGACTTCCGCCATAGCAAAATTATATGCTTGTAAATTATGCATTTTAGCTTCTCTGTCAGTCATCTGTTGATTCATAATCTTATAGCCTCCTTCCCAATAAATGGCTTATCTAGGGATGGGAACATTGTACCTCTTTCAAATCCTGTCTTTACGTCATATGGTGTCTCCCATTGCTGAATAGGCACATATGCCATTGCAAGAGGCAAGCTATCAAGTTCATTTACACACTTGTTTTCGTTGTTATTATTATCTTGCATTATTACCCTCCTCACTAAATTGTGATTGCTTACTATACATAAATATGAATAATTGAGGAAGAGGGTTACATAAATATATCAAAAGTTGATTTACGGGTGCTTAGCGCTAGTAAAAGGTGGATATGACCAGAGCATTTTCAAAATAGGTAAAAAAATTATCTATATTAGCTATTAAAAAAAATTTGCATAACTAGAGACAGTAAATTGATGGTTTGGTATTGAGTATGTGAAGAAAGGTCTGTAATCAGAAACTGACGCAAGGCTTCTATGATTAATTACAAATCATATGAGAAATTTCAGATACCATAGAAGACATATATGGGTTTAAAGTTAGTGAGGTATCGTATCAGATATTACTGACCTCTAGGCAACCCTTTTATATAGATTGCGCACTAATATTGACATAAAAGTAATAAATTGACAAAATATAAATAGATTATTATAATTTAAATATATAATAAAGTTTTAACAGCATTGTTTTCAAATAAACTGGAGGCAAAGTAAAGCATGAAGCGAATAAATGTTTTATTATTAATAGTCATTCTCTCGCTTTCCTCATTTATGGTTTCGTGCTCTCCAACCAAAGAAAGCGTCACTCCACAGAGTACTGTAAGCAATAATACAACTACAGATAACTCTGATCTGTCTCAGGAAAATAATGAACTGAAGATGGAAAATGAGAAACTAACTTATGAGAACAATTCCTTGAAAGCCAGGAATACTTATCTGGAACAAAACATAAGGGAATTAAGTCCATCACCATTTGAAAATAATTATACTATAGATATGCTACTTCAAAAAATATTCACTAATAACAGTAAGGTTGATATATTTCCAGGCAGATTACAGAGCACACGTGTAGAAAAGATTGGTGATGAAACGTATTTTATTTTCTCTATAGACAGAATGGATGTTAATCCCAAATGGGACGGACCGGGTTCGGACTCTGGTAAAGGATTTTTTATTAATTCCGAGGAGACGTATAATGAGTACAAAGGTAGGATTAGTACGGTATTCTCATTCCAGGGATATGAAAATGCTCATAAAAAAACAGAAGCTATTCTTGCTGATTCTAAATATAGCAGTAATCGAATATTAAATTTTTATATGATTGGTGATGAGATTGTTTTTATTGGTCAGGATCCAGGGCCTTAAGGAAATAAACATTCGGGTAAGTAGCCAATCATTTGAGAAGCGCTGGGTTTGATGTTTAATTCTTTTCATTTCTTTCCTGAGAAACTTCTTATGTTTCAAATTCCTATGTTTCAAATGTCTTTTTGTTCACATGTCTTTTGGTTCACATGTCTTTTGGTTCACATGTCTTTTGTTTTATAAGTCTTTTGTTTCACTCATCTTTTGTTAAACTCGTCAGACGTAAAGGAGGTCATTATTATTACTTTTATTCAAATTCTGGAGGTTGTCCCACTTCTTTTATTTGCTACTGTTTCAGACATTAGCAGCTACAAAATAAAAAATCCTATTATTATCAGCTTTATTATTATAGGATTGACAACAAACATAATTATCAATACCAATAATATCTTGGACTATCTTGTTGCGACAATACTTCCAATTGGGGCACTATTTATACTGTTTGCTCTGAAAATGCTTGGAGCAGGGGATATAAAGCTGTTTTGTGCAATAGGCTCAATTGTGGGTACTTTCAATGTAGCCTATTGTATTATTTACTCTTTTTTGGCGGGAGGTGCAATTGCTTTGGTAGTGATTATTAAAAATAGAAGCGCTATGATTAGCTTGCGTAACATTAGTACTTATTTTAAATGTTGTATTCTCACACAATCCTTATTACCTTATAAAAGCGATGCGAGTGATACAAATGGTTGCTTTCATTTTTCTATAGCAATAGTGTGTGGTACTATGTTAATGACATTAATGACCTGTGCATGAGCCAAAGATAGGGCATACACAGGTCATATAGAAATAATTATTAGGAAAAATTTTATAATAAATCAAAAAAATTATTTCTCCAGGAAAAAAGTTGCTTCCATATCTGCAGTAGCAAGAGCAAACGCTAAAGGAAACATTTCAAAGCTTTCTGAAACAGCTCGTTTATCCTCTGTTCCTGAAAAGCCCATATGGTATCTTATAGCAAATGCTTCTTCACGAGTAAGCTTCATGTAGCCAGTAAGAATATAAACAGATTTTTCACCGTGTCCATATGGAAGCTTGTCATCATATTCAAATGTGGGCACCGATTGCCATATGCCATTTTCGTCCTTAACATTTCTAGTACCTGGCTTGTAGCAATTTACCTTGCAAATATCATGTAACAGGGATACAATTGCAATGCTTTCCATGTCATAATTCATTTTATAGTCTGTTTTGGCCTTTTCTCGGCTTAGATAATCGCACAAACACTCAAAAACATTAAGACTGTGCTCAACAAGGCCACCAGGGTAGGAGCCATGAAACCTTGTGCTTGCAGGTGCGGTAAAAAAGTCACTGGCTTTTGATGTCAAGAACTCCAATAGCTTATCTGCACCTTCTCTTTTTATATATTGATTATAAATAGCGATAAACTGATCCTTCATTTCATTTTATTCCCCCAAAAATCTTTATAACAATATTTTAGCATGATAAGCAACGTTGGTCATAATAATTTATTAAATTTTATTCTATAACGTAAGATTGAAAAAATTTTTTTATGGACGTGCATCTTTTATTTTTCTGATCATATATTAAAACGGACACTATTTTTTTGGACTGCTTAAAAGTGGCAGGATTAAGTAAATAGACGTTTTATTAGGAACCATGCACATCTTATAAATTTTTTGTGACATGGTCTTTTCTATCACTATCTTAGGGGGTGCCTTGCTTGATAGAATATTTATTATCAGCAATTTTAAATGGTCTTGACAAGATGTTTTTTTTACTGGGCTATGTCTCAAATGTTAATTCTTTTCCACAACCATTAAACCCCGAAGAGGAGCAGTACTATGTTGAAGCGTACAGAAATGGAAACGAAGATGCAAGAAATATACTGATAGAAAGAAACCTAAGGCTTGTTGCTCATATTGTAAAAAAATACAGCACGCCTGGAACTGAGAGCGATGACCTAATATCCATAGGTACCATTGGCTTGATTAAAGCTATATCAACTTATAATATGGATAAGGGAACGAGACTAGCTACTTACGCAGCACGTTGTATTGAAAATGCAATACCTACACTACGGAAACGTGAATTAATAAAGTTAGTGCGACAATGACGGTCAACGGAAAAATCCAAACGGTTAAGGAACAACTTGAATGAACAGCTTTACTTGCATAAGGTTTTGCTCTATAATCTTACAAGTTGATTGCTTATCAAATGGGAATGGGACATGACATCGGGAAAAATAAGCCTGAAGCTCTGATGGCTGGAGTTGATAATACTGGTAAGTGTATATTGCTAAAAAGAATAATAATAAACAATATGTGGGATTGTAATAGATAATTTGATCTATTTCAGTCCCCTTTTATTGGGCACAATCAATATTTTAATTTAGGTGATTATTTGATATAATGACTAATTAGTTTACATAGTAGGGGGATATGGCAATGGGTGTAACGGTAGTTGATATAGCAAAAGCTTGTAATGTTTCAAGAGGAACTGTTGACAGGGCTCTGAACAATAAGGGTGGAATAAATGAAGCAACCAAGGCCAAAATATTAAAAACAGCAAAGAACATGGGATATAGGCCCGACTTATTGGCAAGAAGCCTTGTTAAGGGTAAAACTATGAGTATTGGCGTAGTGGTTTTTGATATAAGAAATAGAATTTTTGCTCAACTCTTAAATTCTATAGAAGCTACTGCAAGAAAAAATGGATATTTCTTAAATATTATGCTGCAGGAAGAAGATCCTGAATTAGAAGTGCAGGTAATAAACAATCTTGTTGACAGAAGAGTGGACGGGATAATTGTTTGTCCTGTAAATAAAGGAGAGGATTTTTGCGAATATATAAGTAAACTAGGAACCCCAGTTGTAGTAATTGGAAATAGACTATCGATTGATATCCCCTATATAGGAATAGACGAATTCCAAGCTGCAAAGGATGCCACTGAATTAATTATAGAAAAAGGCTATAAAACAGTTTTCTTTGTTTGTCCTGCATTAGAGTACAAAGAAAAAGATAACATTTATTCACATGAAGAAAGATTGAAGGGCTTTATGAGTGTAGTTGCCAACAATAATGAAATATCTTACCAAATAATAGATAATAATGATTATTTAAAAATAATTGAGAGCAGAATAAAAGAGTCTTCAGATAAAATTGCAGCATTTTGTTCAGGAGATATTTATGCTTTGGAATTAATTAAATATTTAAGGAAAAGAGGAATTTCTGTACCAAGTAATATTGGGATTATGGGTTTTGATGGAATAGATACTTTAGAGTACGTTGTTCCCGCTCTTTCAACGGTACATTATCCTGTTGAGGAAATAGGGGTAAAAGCAGTTGATACATTGCTAAAGATAATTGGTGAGGAAGAAATTCAGAATAACATACTTGTCGATTATAAAATCATTTCTGGTGATTCTCTTTAATTTTTATATCTAAAATATATTAAAAAAAAAATTATAAAAAAACTACAAAAATTGTTTACATAAAATTATTAGTATGTTATTATTTAATTGCGTGAACGTGCACGATAAGTAATAATTATTAAAGGGGGATTATTATGAAAAACAAAGTAGTTAAACTAGCAGCTGTAGCTATGGCAGCAGCAATGATGGTAAGTATGTTCTCTGGATGTGGTTCTACTAATGATGCAGTAGATACTTCAGCAGCAGCATCCACTGCAACTGACACAGCAAGTCAAACAGATGCAGCATCAAGTACTGTAGATTTACAGGGAACAAAGGTTACATTCTGGAATGGATTTACTTCTTCTGACGGCGACATTTTAAGAGAGATTTTTGATAGATACAACAAGACCAACGATAAGGGCATTGAAGTACAGATGGATATTATGCCATGGGCAAATATGCTTGAAAAGTTAGGACCATCCATAGCAACGGGTACTGGTCCATCATTGATTCTCCTAGGCTCTGATTCAATACCTGAATATTCTAAAAGCGGTGGACTAGTAGAGTTAGACGATTTTTGGGCTACAACAGGATTAGATCAGTCAATATATGAACAAAACGTTCAAGATGCATTTAAATATGAAGGTAAAACCTATGGTATCCCACAGCAATACAATACTGTTTACTTATATTGGAATAAGGATCTGTTCCAAAAAGCAGGACTTGATCCTGAAAAGCCACCAAAGACCTTTACTGAATTAAAGGATTATGCGGCAAAGCTTACAGATAAAGCAAATAATAAGTATGGATTTGGTATAGCAAAAGAAAGCTCAAACGTTACGAATTTCCTATGGAGTAATGGTGGTGACTGGCTGGATGAAGACCTTAAGAATGCAGCATGTAATACACCAGAAGCAATTGAAGTACTCACTATGCTTCAGGATTTTGCCAAGAATGGACATACTCCAATAGGTATGGCAGGGGCTGATACAGATAATCTTTTCACAAGCGGGCAGCTAGGTATGTACATAAATGGTCCTTGGTTGGTTAATGGCTTAAGAACTAATGGTGTGAATTTTGGAATAGGTGCAGTTCCTGGTTCAGATAGTGGAAATCTACAGGTTCCAGGTAGCGGAGTTGCTTTCATGGTTACATCAAGTGCCAAAGATAACGAAAAGCTTGCAGCATATGATTGTATAAAATATTGGCTATCCAAAGATGTTCTTAAAGAATGGACCTTAAAGAATGGTACCCCTGCTTGGTCAAAGGAAGTAATTGAGGATGCTGATGTACAGAACGATGAAATACAGAAGGTATTGGGCCCTCTGACTCAATATGGAAGGCTTGCATTCGCTGGAATGACAGAAGCAGGACAGATTACTAACGATTGTCTAAACCCATTATTTGAGAAGCTTATGTACAACGAAATTACTCCAGAAGAATGTGCAAAACAGATGGCTGAAGGAATTGATAAAATATTGGGCAAGTAAAATACAAACTGGGCATTGAGCCCAAGTAATAGAAAATCGGGGCATTGAGCCCAAGTATTAGAAAAACGGGGCATGTAGAAAAAAACTACATGCCCCATTTAAAAGGAGGGAGTTCAGTGCAGTTGTTGGATAAAGCAGGAAAATACCTAAATAGACCTGAAAAAGCAGCATGGGTATTCTTATTACCTTCTCTTCTATGTTTATTTGTATTTGTGTTCATCCCATTGTTTTTTGCCTTTTGCATGTCATTCTTTGACGTAAATATATTCTTAAGCGATTTTAAATTTATAGGTTTTGACAATTTCTCGGAATTAATGAAGGACTCCAGATTTTGGAATTCTCTATATAACACAATATACTTTACTGTAATGGTGGTTCCGTTAGGAGTACTGGCATCATTATTAACGGCGGTATATGTTTCGAAAAATACTTTATTTAGAAAAATGCTGCGGTCTATTTACTATATACCTGTTATATGCTCTATGACTGCGGTTAGTATTGTTTGGGCAATTCTATTAGATCCAACAATTGGTGTTTTTGCTTACTGGGGAAAGCTATTGGGCATTGAAGGCCTTACCTTTTTAAAAGATCCAGATTTAGCGATGCCATTAATAGCACTTATGACAGTATGGAAAACTTTTGGTGCAAACATGATAATACTTGTAGCAGCTATACAGGCGCTACCTGATGACTTTTTTGAAGCGGCTCAAATTGATGGTGCCAACAAATTTAAGCAATTTATATATATTACTATTCCATCAATAGTACCAGCTCTAGGCTTCTGTGTAATAACTACTACCATCAACAGTTTCATGGTTTTTGATCAGACATATGTTATGACAGGTGGCGGTCCGATGTTCAGAACTGAAACTCTTGCACAGTATGTTTACATAAGAGGTTTTAACATCAGCCCATTCCGACTTGGATATGCATCTGCAGTTGCTGAAATGCTTTTTGTATTTATAGCAATAATATCAGTTATTTTATATAAGTTTTTTATGAAAAATGAAACGAAGGGAGTGTAGCGTATGATAAATATTTGTGGAAAAAAGATATCATTATTTGAAATATTTATGGCAGTAATAATGATAATAATACTTGCAATAGTTGTATACCCATTTTTATGGCTTGCTATATCTTCCTTGAAAGTGGAGAAAGAAATAATACAGTATCCGCCAAAGCTGTTTTCAATGAATATAACTTTTGAACAATATGCGAGAGTTTGGAATAAGTTACCTATGTTTACTATGTTCAAAAATACTATTATTTTTTCAAGTGCTGTAACCATTGCAAATTGTCTATTATCAGCATCGGGTGGATATGCGTTTGCAAGACTGGAGTTCAAAGGTAAGGAAATACTGTTTATACTTGTAATACTAACAATGATGATACCTTTTCAAATAATAATGATACCATTATATATTCTTGAATTTAAAATGGGTATATTAGATTCTTATTTAGGATTAATCCTACCAAGATTAACATGGCCTTTTGCTATTTACTTAATGCGCTCATTCTTCATATCTATACCTAAAAATCTTGAAGAAGCAGCTAGAATTGATGGTGCTAATGAATATAGGATTTTCTGGGATATTATGCTTCCTTTGTGCAAACCTGCTTTATTAACTGTAGGTATTATGACCTTTATGAATAACTGGAATGACCTGATTTACCCTTTGTTATTAACAAACAGTGCGGAAATGCGTACATTATCAGCAGGATTGGCAATGTTTGTTGGACAGAGAATAATTGAATACGGGCCGACTCTATCGGCGGCAATGATTTCTTTAATACCATTGCTTATAGCATATGCTTTTTTGCAGAAGTATTTTATAAAGGGTGTAGCTTTATCTGGTATGAAGTAGTAAGTAATTGCTCTATAATTAATGAGCTAGTGGGAGGTAAACATGGAAACAACAAAAGTTGTATTATGTAGAGATTTTAAAGTAGGAAAAACAGATGAAAGACTATTTGGATCTTTCGTTGAACATATGGGAGCTACTGTATACAATGGGATTTTTCAGCCCCAACATGAGAACGCGGATGAAAATGGATTTAGATTGGATGTCATCGAGCTTGTAAAGGAACTGAACCTATCTATGATAAGATATCCAGGCGGGAATTTTGTATCCGGTTTTAATTGGGAGGATAGTGTTGGACCGGTAGAAAACAGACCTACAAAACTTGATCTTGCATGGAGAGCAATTGAGCCTAATACATTTGGCCTTAACGAATTTATGAAATGGATGCAAAAGGTATCGTGCGCTCCTATAATGACAGTAAATCTAGGTACAAGGGGCGCAGATGACGCTAGAAATCTTGTAGAGTATTGTAATTTTAATAAAGGAAGTTTTTACAGTGATCTTAGGAGAAAACATGGCATTGAGAACCCATACAAAATAAAAACCTGGTGTCTGGGAAATGAAATGGACGGCGCTTGGCAAATTGAAGCAAAAACAGCAGATGAATATGGGCGGGTTGCTTGTGAGGCAGGAAAGGCAATGAAATGGGTCGATCCTGAAATAGAGCTTGTTGCAGTAGGTAGCTCTACATCAAGAATGCATTCTTTTCCTAAATGGGATAAAACAGTTCTCATGCATACATATGATATAGCAGACTATATTTCTCTACATCATTACATAGACAGGAGCCTGAGATTTACAGAAATACCTGATACGGCGTATTCTTTTAATGAAGAAATGGTATACCACGATACAGCAGAATATCTTTCCAGATCAATATATGTGGACAGGCAGATTAATGATATTATATCAACCTGCGATTATGTAAAGTCAATCAAGAGAAGTAATAAAACTATGAACCTATCTTTTGACGAATGGAATGTCATTGCACATAAAAAACATGCCGGTATGGATTATAAGGAGTGGGGAACTGGGTATCCTTATGATTGTGGCGAGCATACTATGGAGGATGCTTTAGCATTTGCTTCTATGATGATGTCTATTGTCAGAAGGGCAGACAGAGTTAAGATTGCGTGCCAGTCACTACTTGTTAATACAGGACCACTTATTATTGCAATGAAAGATGGAATTACCTTCAGAAATACCATATTTTATCCTTTTATGCATATTTCTAAATATGGAAGAGGAGAAGTTCTGCAATCAGTAATTGATACTCCTGCTTACAGTACCAAACAATTTGAAAAGGTACCTGTTATTGATAGTCTGTCGGTTTATAATGAAGAGTTAAGTGAACTAACCTTTTTTGCTGTTAACAAAAGCAGTTCGCATGCTGCTTTAAGTATAGATCTCAGGGATTTTAAAAAATGCGAATTAATTGAGCATATATGTATGAGCCATAGTGACATTACTGCATCAAATAATGTGGAAAATCCTATGAGAGTTACGCCATATATATCCAATAATACCATCGTTGAGAACAATCATGTTAATAGCGTTCTTTCAGGATACTCATGGAATGTAATTAGAGTTAAGGTGTAGAAATGAGGAGAGAGTATTATGTCAGAGTATTCAAAGTTGATAATACCAAACAGGGCAGACCCATGGATATATAAACATAATGACGGGCAATATTATTTTACTGCATCTGTTCCTGAGTATGACAGAATTGAAATAAGAAGAGCTGGGAGCATCACTGCCCTAAAAGATTCAAAGCCAGAAATTATTTGGACTAAGCATGATAACGGCCCTATGAGCAAGCACGTCTGGGCGCCAGAAATACATTTTATTGATGGGAAATGGTATATATACTTTGCTGCGGGTGAAGCTGAAGATATATGGAAAATACGTCCGTATGTGCTTGAATGTGAAAGCGATGACCCGATGGTTGGAAAATGGCAGGAGAAGGGCATGGTCCAGAGGGCTGAAGATGATCCGTTCTCTTTTACCGAGTTTTCATTGGACGCTACTACTTTTGAACTTAATGGTATCAGATATATGATTTGGGCGCAAAAGGTAAATGGTTCAGGGGGCATTTCTAATCTCTATATTGCCAAAATGAAAAATCCATGGAGCTTGGATAGTGTACAGGTTATGCTGACTACACCAGATTATTTATGGGAAAGAAAAGGGTTCTGGGTAAATGAGGGTCCAGCTGTTATACGTCGCAACGGAAGAATATTTATAACCTTTTCCGCAAGCGCTACAGATCATAACTATTGCATGGGGTTGCTAATGGCTTCTGAAAATTGCGATCCACTAGATCCTACATCATGGACAAAGATTAATAAACCAGTACTGCAGTCTGAAGAAGAATTAAATATATATGGTCCAGGACATAACAGCTTCACTGTTTCTGAAGATGGAACCGAAGATATTTTGGTGTATCATGCCAGAAATTATAAGGATATTGAGGGTGATCCACTATATGATATCAATCGTCATACATATGTAAAAAGACTTAATTGGAACGCAGAGGGCATTCCTGTGTTTGGTTAGACAAGCTGATATGAATAGCGTGACAATGAAGGAGGTGAAGATGATAAAATTTGGTATTCACAGATTTAAAAAAAAAGTTGTTTAGTAAACAATAATGAAGGTTTGCCATAGATAGAGGTAAACCTTCATTATTGTTAATGAGGGTCAGCATATAAAGAATAAAAATTTTACCATGGAATGATTGACTAGCATTACAAAATGAAGTAAAATAATCTTAACGTAACTATGTTAATAAATTAACTAGCATTATTGAGCTTATTAATTAATATAAGCTAAATAATAGTATAAGCTAAATTATAAGTTGCTGTTAAGTATTTAAATGAAGTGTTATAGTGAAAAATGAATATTGGTCATCTGACCTTGAGGGGTAAGCCTGAGAGATAGGAGGACATTCTGATATCATTGATATCTTCAGAGTATCCATGCCTTCTTTGCGCTTGCAAAAGGGCATTTTTTAATTACTAAATTTCCTTTTTGTAATCGTATGATAGCATATCTTTGATTAGTAGTTTCAATTCTATCAACATACCTGGTTATATTAAGGTATATTTGTCCCACATTCTATGCTATCCCTAGAAATGAATAAGGAGGCATAATGTTATGGGACTTAATGAAACCCCAAGAGCTGAAAGAGTACATATTTCTATATTCGGAAGAAGAAATGCTGGTAAATCAAGCCTGATAAACGCTATCACAGGTCAAAACATAGCGGTTGTTTCACCGGTAAAGGGAACTACTACTGATCCGGTTTACAAATCCATGGAGCTGCTGCCTATCGGACCAGTTGTTTTTGTCGATACAGCAGGTTTAGATGATGAAGGAGAATTGGGCGAGCTCAGAAAGAGCAAATCTATAGACGTATTAAACAAGACTGATATCGCTATAATTGTGGTTGATGCAACGGTTGGCCTAACACAGCTAGAAGCGGATATAGCAGCAAAAGTAAAAGCAAAAAAATTACCTGCAATAATTGTTGTAAATAAGGCTGATTTACATATTAATGACGATGATATGCGTGCTTTGACATCAGAGCTTAGCAGCTCACAATTTTTTAACAGTGCACCTATTCTTGTATCAGCAGCAGAGAGAAAAGGCATTCCAGAGCTAAAACAGGCTATTATTGCTGCCGCACCAAAAGAGAATACGGAGAAATCGCTGCTTTCAGGTTTGGTAGACGATGGAGATGTTGTTGTGTTGGTTACTCCTATTGATTCCGGGGCTCCAAAAGGTAGAATGATTTTGCCGCAACAGCAGACTATTAGAGAGGTGTTGGACAAAAATGCTATCTGTATTGTCACAAAGGAAACCGAGCTTCAAGAGACATTAAAAAAGCTAGTGGCACCGCCTAAAATTGTTATTACCGATTCACAGGCCTTTGATAAGGTAGCAGCACTTACTCCAAAAAATATACCATTAACGTCCTTTTCAATTATCTTTGCCCGATATAAAGGTGACCTTGAAGAGCTTGTTCGAGGCGTAACCCAAATCAAGAAATTAAAGGACGGGGACAAGGTGCTAATAGCGGAAGCGTGCACTCACCACCAACAACAGGATGACATTGGTACAGTCAAGATTCCTCGTTGGCTTAAAAATATTTCAGGAAAAGAGCTGGAGCTATGCTATACCAATGGAGGTCATTTTCCTGAGGATCTTTCACAATACGCTATGATAATTCATTGCGGTGCATGCATGATTAACAATAAAGCTATGCTCTCAAGAATTGAGACAGCCAAACAGCAAGGTGTTCCAATAGTAAACTACGGTGTACTTATTGGTTATGTAACAGACATTTTGGAAAGAGCTATTATGCCTTTTCCTGAGGTTTCTAAGATATGGAATACTCAAAAGTATTCTTAAGATATCAAAAAAGTACTTGAGAAATCATAGTATATGAAAAGAGATTAAAGCATCATGAGTATAATCTTAAAACTAATTTCTTTATGAAAAATCTTAATTAGCTTATAAAGAATTTGAATAGCTTATAAAGAATTTGAATAGCTTATGAAGAATTTAAATAGCTTATGAAGAATTTAGCTTACATATGAAGAATACGAGAATAACTGACTATTAGGGGGATATTAATATGGAACAAAATACGAACAACTATAAGGCAGATTTTATAAATCATAACCAGATAGAGCTATTATTAGAGAATGCTAAAAACTCACCTGCTCAGAGAATTGATGAAATCCTTGATAAGGCAAGTTTGTGCCAGGGCCTTTCTCTAGAAGAGGTGGCAGTACTGCTGCAGAATGAAGTGCCAGAGCTTGATAGCAAGCTTTTTGATACAGCAAAGAAGATAAAGGACAGCATTTATGGTACAAGAATTGTAATGTTTGCACCAATGTATGTATCAAATTACTGCGTAAACAAATGTCAATACTGCGGATATCAATGCGGTAGTGGAATGAGGCGCAAAAGGCTTACAGATGAAGAGATTCGCAAAGAAGCAGAGATTATCATGGAATTGGGGCACAAAAGAATAGCATTAGAGGCTGGAGAAGACGACAAAAATTGCCCAATTGATTACATTACTCATGCAATGGAGGTTATTTACAGCACAAAGGTAAAGAATGGAAGTATCAGAAGAATAAATGTTAATATTGCCGCTACTACCGTTGAGAATTATACCAAGCTGAAGGAGGCAGGAATAGGTACATATATTTTGTTCCAGGAGACATATCACAGAGAGACTTACCAGAAAATGCATCAGAGTGGACCAAAGAGTAATTACGATTATCATACAACAGCTATGGACAGAGCAATGCAGGGTGGAATTGACGATGTTGGAATAGGGGCATTATTTGGTTTGTACAACTATAAATATGAAGTACTTGGAATGTTAATGCATGCTGAACACTTAGAAAACGCATTTGGAGTAGGACCTCATACAATTTCGGTTCCAAGGCTCAGACCTGCAAAGGGTGTCTCAGTTGAAAATTATCCATACATGGTCTCAGATAAGGATTTCAAGAGAATAGTGGCTATTTTGAGATTAGCCGTTCCGTATACCGGTATCATTCTTTCAACAAGAGAAGAGGTAGATTTCCGTGAGCAAGTAATTGATGTAGGAGTATCTCAAGTTAGTGCCGGTTCAAGTACAGGGGTGGGAGGATATTCAGAAAGAGAAAGCGAAGAATGCTCAACTCAACAGTTTGAACCTGCAGATAATAGAACCCCAATGGAAGTATTGAAGTCACTATGTCACAGAGGATATGTTCCAAGCTACTGCACCGCCTGCTACCGTGCTGGAAGAACAGGGGACAGGTTTATGCAGTTTGCAAAAGAGGGGAAAATTCATAATCTTTGTTACCCAAATGCTCTAATGACATTTAAAGAGTATCTTATGGACTATGCAGATGAAGAGCTGCGGGAGCTAGGTGAAAAGATGATAAAGGATAACCTAGAGAATATTCCTAGTACAACCATGAGAAAGAAGACAGAGGAAAGACTCGCCCTTATAGAAAAAGGGGAGAGGGATTTATTTTTCTAGAGAGTAATTGGGAATGAAAGGTATATATTCTTAATAAGCAATTGTGGATTAAAGGTATATACAGTAAAAATGGCGGATTACAAATATCCAACCACAAGGTTACCCACTGTGAAAGGAGTGACGTAATGGACAAGGCTTTTTTATTGATAGAGAGATTAAAAAATGAAAATATTCTAACCAAGGCTGAAACTGCTTGGTTGATTGACAATATTCAGGACGAGCATAGAGACTTGCTTTACAAATATGCCCTAGAAACCAGGCAAGCTCATTATGGCAACAAAGTGTTTATGCGGGGACTGATAGAATTTTCGAATATTTGCAAACAAAATTGTAATTATTGTGGTATCAGAGGCGCAAACTCAAACGTTGAGCGTTACAGACTTACAAAGGATCAGATATTGGAGTGCTGCCGAGAAGGTAGAAGGCTGGGGTATTCAACCTTTGTGCTTCAAAGTGCTGAAGATGCTCATTATTCTGAACAGGTAATGGTAGATATAATTAGCAGCATTAAGCAGGAATTCCCTGATTGCGCTATAACTCTATCCATCGGAGAGAGGCCTTCTCATGAATATGAAAGCATGCGTAAAGCAGGCGCCGACAGGTATTTGCTTAGACATGAAACAGCATCTAAAGAGCTTTATCAAAAGCTTCACCCTGGTATGAGCTTTGAAAATAGAATTAAATGCTTATATGACCTAAAGGAATTGGGTTACCAAGTTGGAGCAGGGTTTATGGTAGGGCTACCTGGGCAGACACCAGAGCACCTGGCAGAAGACTTACATTTTTTAAAGGAGCTAAATCCTCATATGATAGGAATTGGCCCTTTTATTCCGCATAGTGAGACACCACTTGCTGCAGAAAAAGGAGGGACACTGGAGCAAACCCTTCTAATGGTAGCGCTTGCTAGATTATTTGTACCAAAAGCACTTTTACCAGCAACTACTGCACTTGGTACGCTAGATAAAACCGGCAGGGAAAAGGCTCTTAGTGCAGGGGCAAATGTTGTCATGCCAAACCTTACACCAACAGTACAAAGGGCAAAGTATCAACTCTACCAGAACAAAATATGTATTGGTGATGAAGCTGCTCATTGCAGAAAATGTATTGAGAAGAGGATTAATTCCGCTGGCTTTGAAGTGGATATGGGACGCGGAGACAGCTGCAATGTGGGCGCTGAATGTATGGCATAGAGTGCATAGAGGAATGCTAGCTGTGCACAACTCAATGAGTGGTATAGAGTGCACAGCATAATGCTAGGCAGGGTACAACTCAATGCGTGGTATAGGCTACACAGCTCATGTGTTGCATAGGCACAGCTCAGTGTGTGGCATAGGCACAACTAAATGAGTAATATAGTGCACCGTGAGTATCGTGCAAGGCACGGTGCAATGCGACACAGTATTGCTAATTATTTTTGAGAATACTTCTGCAAAACACTTGCTAGCTTGCTGTTTATCTCATTTACATCAATTGAAGCAACAGGGGCATTTGAGACAGAGTACTTTTGCTTTAAGCTCAAAACTCTATAGACTTTTTCATCTATATACTGCTCAGATATTTCACCATTTTGTACAGCGGATTTGATAGAATTCAGCACTTCTATCTGTTTATTAAAGTTATGACATATCAGAATAATATCTGAGCCAGCTTGTAGAGATTTCACTGCCATATCACCTAATGTATAATTCTTTGTAACAGCACCCATTGTAATATCATCGGTTATTACTACACCCTTAAAACCCATCTTTTCTCTTAGAAGTTCGGTAATGATTGCTTTTGAGAAGGAGGCCGGATACTTGCTGTCCAGTTGTTGCATTAGAATATGAGATACCATAACGACGTCAGCTCCGTTTTTAATTGCGGCTTCAAAAGGAATGAGTTCAAGCTTTGAGAGCTGGTCCAGGCTCTTTGTAACAACTGGCAGACCCACATGTGAGTCTACAGTTGTATCCCCGTGACCAGGAAAGTGCTTGATTACGGGAATTACATTTTGAGACTTTATTCCATCATGTGTTGAGAGTCCAAGACTGGTAACGACATCAGCATTGCTGCCAAATGACCTATTACCTATTACAGTGTTTTTAGGGTTACTCATAATATCTATTACTGGAGCAAAATCTAGATTCAGGCCAAGAGAGTTAACCTGCTGTCCAAGTATTTCTCCAATTTCTCTGCTGAAATCAGCGTTGTTGATGCTGCCAATCTTCTGGTTTGTAGGAAGCTTTTTGTATTGAGGGGGAAGTCGGGATACTCTACCGCCTTCTTCGTCCACACCTAGAAGAAGAGGTATATTTGAGTTTTCCTCATTGAAGGCTTTAAGTGAATTAGCAAGTTCTAAGCTTTGTTGCTGAGACTCAATATTTCTACTAAAGAATATAAAGCCTGAAACCTTGTAAGTGGAAATTAACGTTTTGGCATTATCATCAATAGAATAGCCGTCCAAGCCTACCATTACCAATTGTCCGAGCTTTTCTTCCATGGTCATTTTATTAATTTTATCTTTTATAGGGTCATTTTCGCCATTGATATTATTTCCTTTATTTGAGTTGCTTTCATCTGTTGAATTGCTTTCACCTGTAGAGCCGCTATTGCTAACAGAGTCAGAGCTGGGTGTCTGACTGTTACTTATAGCCTCTGAAGAGTTGGAGGCATTTCCTGTGGTAGTGGAGGGATATGTAATATTGCTGCTGGTGGTACTTTCATTGCCACAGCCTACTAAAACAATGCCCAAAAATACTATTGAAAGTAATAAAATAATAGTATTTCTCTCTTTAATACGCTCCTTATATGTATGTATTATGCTAATAAACCCCATAATAAAAATTATCCTTAACTATTCTTTTTCATTTTTACTCTCTGCTTCCTCACCAAGCATTATTCCCCTAGGTCCAACTGCTGTAGAGAAAACTATCTGTGTATACGTTTTACCAAATTGCTGAAGTCGCCCTATAAATTGATCCAGCTCTTGTGTGCTGGGAAATGCGACTTTTATAAGCATTGAATATTGACCGGTAACACAATTACACTCAAGGACATTTGGCACTTCAGCTATAAATGGGTAGAAGGTTGGCTTTTGGCTGGGCTCCATGTCCAGGTTAATAAATGCTGTTATATGATAGCCTAGCTTTTGCAAATTAATCTTTGCTTGGTAGGACGATATAATACCCAGCTTTTCAAGGCGTTCCAATCTAGCTGAAACAGCAGGTGCTGATAAAAAAACTTGCTGTGCAAGACTACTAAGAGAGCACCTTGCATTTTTTTGGCATAAATTGAGTAGCTTCCTATCTATTTTATCAAGTTTTTCCATCATAAAACACCTCAAATAATATATTTTTAATCTCGTTATAAATCATTATAAACTTATTACTCAGTGCATTCAATATATACAAATTTTTATAATAATTAGCACATAAAGGACATATAAATTATATAACTGGGATTATGCCGATTTTTATGGCTTTTTTGGACATCGGCTTGCTTAAGGGGGAGGTAGATGAGAGGGTCAAAAGAACCTTACATAATAATAGTACACTTTCCTAAATCTGAGGAAGATAAGCAACGATTGAGAGAAAAAATGGGAGCTGCGTATTTGGAACTAGTAAGAGACTATATTTTGACCTTGCCGATGGATGAGAGAGATAAGAATGAAATTTACGAGAAAATAATACATAAATTGAGTGAAGGGTGATTTTATGAGGGCTGCCATTTACTCTAGAAAGAGTAAGTTTACCGGAAAGGGTGACAGCATTGAGAACCAAATACAGCTGTGTAAAGACTATGCTGCCAAGATTTTTGGTATTTCGGAAGATGCCTTCATCATTTATGAGGACGAAGGCTTTTCTGGTGGAAACATAAATCGTCCTCAGTTCCAGCAGCTCCTAAGAGATGCTATGAATAAACGCTTTGACATACTTATATGTTACCGCCTAGATAGAATTAGCAGAAATGTATCAGATTTTTCGCAACTGATAAAGGACCTTGAGAAATACGGTATCGGTTTTGTTTCTATCAGGGAGCAGTTTGACACTACTACTCCTATGGGAAGAGCAATGATGTATATATCATCTGTTTTTGCTCAACTTGAAAGAGAAACCATAGCTGAAAGAATTAGAGACAATATGGTGCAACTTGCAAAAACCGGGCGCTGGCTTGGAGGGGTTACACCTACAGGCTATAGATCTGTACAAATTAGTGACAATGAGCAAAAAGACAAAAAGTTATATCGGCTCGAAGAAATTGCTGAGGAGATTGAGCTTGTTAAAACAATATATACAAAATTTATTGAACTACAGTCTCTGACAAGAGTGGAACATTTCTTACTTACTAATAATGTTAAAACGAAGAATGGATTTGATTTTAAAAGATATACAATTAGATTCATATTAAGTAATCCTGTCTATGCTATTGCAGATAGTACTACATATGATTATTTATTTAATGCAGGCTACGATATATATTCCTCTCCAGAGCAATTTAGCGGTGTTTATGGGCTTATGGCATACAACAAAACAAAGCAGGACATGGGTTATGTTGAAAGGCCAAGGGCAATTGATGAATGGGTGATTGCAGTTGGAAGACATGAGGGAATAATACCAGGGGAGATATGGGTGCAAGCCCAAAACCTTTTAGAGAGAAATAAGGCTAAATCATACCGCAAGGAGAAGAATAATCAAGCGCTGTTATCGGGGCTACTCAAATGCGGAAAGTGTGGAAGCTATATGAGGCCCAAAGTTACAAATAGGACAAATTCAAATAATGAGCAAGTATTTTATTATATGTGTGAAATGAAGGAAAAAAGTAAAAGAACCCGATGTAGCTGCAGAAATTTATTAGGAAACGAGGCTGATTTTCTGCTTTTACAGAGGCTAAAGGGCGTTTTTGATAACTATTGTCCGGCATTTAATAACATTCCAGTATCAAACAAGATATTTTTTAGTTTTGTAAATACCCGAATCAAAGCTGAGAGCATACCCTCCAAACTAAGAGATATTGATGCTTCGTTAGTAAGGCTTACTAATGTTTTGGCAAAAAATAATGACAAAGACATAGAAGAAGCGCTACTTTTACAGATGGGACGCCTAACTAAGGAAAAGAGACAGCTCGAAGAAAAGCTTGAGCTTTCTACAGTGAATAAGGCAGACAAAACAGCAGTATGCGAAGAAAAAGAAGCAGCATGCGACGATAAAGAGGTGGCATTATGCTTAGACAAAGCAGCAACAGGTGCCGACAAAGAAGCAGAATCCGCAGACAAAGCAGAAACAGGTACCGTAAAAGAAGCATCAGGATCAAAGGATAAACCAGTGGAAGACCAAGGCCGCATTAATGATAGCAATTCCATCAGCTACAATATAAGACTTATCAATAATATGTGGTGGCACCAGATGGATAATAAGTATAAAAAGATGATGATTAAGAGTATGGTGAAACAGATACTTTGGTATGAGGATAAGATTGTTGTAGAGCTATATGGAAGTTAAGCAAAAAAAACCTTGTTAAAAGAATAAGATAGAAATACTTAGGATAAAAATTAAGTAGTTACTACTATGTTTCCACAGTGTTAGCATTGCAAATGAAATACTTATGCAAATTAGAGCTACCAAGAAGCTCCAAAGTGAGGTTTCCCTCCAGGATCCTATTGGAATCGATAAGGAGGGCAATGAAATCACGCTTATTGATTTGATAAGTAACGACTCAGAGTCCGTAGTAGACGAAGTAGAACTCAAAATGCAGGTAAAGAAGCTGTATAGTAAAATGAAATGCACATTAAAAAATAGAGAGAAGGTAGTGCTGGAACTGCGATATGGCCTATTGAATGGTTCCAGTAAAACTCAGCGAGAAATAGCCAAAATGCTGGGTATATCTAGGTCGTACGTGTCAAGAATTGAAAAGAAGGCTATAAAAAAGCTTAGTAAGGAATTAAAGCCTGAAAATTGCAGGTAGCTCTATACAAAACACTGGCAGAATTAGCTTTTATTAGTTCGGCCAGTGTTTTTATATGCCTAAAAATGGGTATTATATACCATAAGTTCTATAGGGGGTGAATTTTAGCTAATATGGAAAAACAAAACTTTAAAATAGAAGGGATGACTTGCGCTGCTTGTTCTGCAAGAGTTGAAAAGGTTGTTAATAAACTGGAGGGGATATCCAGCGCAGTTGTAAATTTGACTACTGAACGAATGTCGGTAGAGTATGATGAACAGAAATTGAATATTGAGGATATCGGTAAGGCGGTAGAACGAGCGGGATATGGATGGAGCGTTATTACTAAGAATCAGCCCAATGATGCGGACAAGCTAAAAAAGCAAAAGGAGATTAGGACACTGTTCATAAAGTTTGCTGTTGCTGCATTCTTCACTATTCCACTGCTTTATCTTTCAATGGGACCCATGATTACCTGGTTTAATGTGCCGGTACCCTCGTTTGTAAATCCGGATGTCAATCCTCTAAATTTTGCCTTTGCCCAGATTTGTCTTACTATCCCGGTGCTTGTTGCGGGCTATAGATTTTACTATGTAGGATTCAGGGCAATACTTATGAGAAGCCCAAACATGGATAGTCTTATAGCTATGGGAACTTCAGCTGCTGTACTATATGGTATATATTCTGTGTATCAGATTACACGGGGGGATCACCATTTTGTTCACAGCTTATACTTTGAAACAGCAGGCGTAATTATAACACTGATACTTCTAGGAAAATCCTTTGAAGCTTTATCAAAGGGGAAAACATCAGAGGCCATAAAAAATTTAATGGGGCTAGCCCCAAAGACTGCGCTAGTAATAAGGAACAATACCGAAGTAGAGCTGCCTATTGAAGAGGTTGTACCAGGAGATATAATAATTGTAAAACCAGGCCAGAAGATACCCGTTGATGGCATTGTGCTAGAAGGAGATACTGCTGTTGACGAATCAATGCTCACTGGGGAGAGTATACCGGTTGATAAAAAAAATGGGGATAATATTTATGCAGCCAGCATTAACAAGAATGGTACAGTTACTTTTAGGGCAACAAAAGTAGGCGCGGATACTGCGCTGTCCCAGATAATTAAGCTGGTAGAGGATGCACAGACAAGTAAGGCTCCCATTGCAAAAATGGCCGATATTGTATCGGGCTATTTCGTACCCATTGTTTTTGGCATAGCAGCTCTAGCTTTTATTTCGTGGATGATTGCAGGAAAGGGAGTAGAGTTTTCTTTGACAATATTTATTTCAGTGCTTGTTATTGCATGTCCATGTGCTTTGGGTCTTGCAACTCCAACAGCAATCATGGTTGGAACCGGGAAGGGTGCTGAAAATGGCATTCTCATAAAAGGAGGAGAAGCACTGGAAATAACTCATAAAATTGATACTGTTATCTTTGATAAGACCGGGACTATAACTGAAGGAAAGCCACAGGTTACTGAGATTCATTCTGTCGAAGGTATAGATGAATTAGAAGTATTAAAGCTAGCTGCAGCGGTAGAAAAAAAGAGCGAACATCCGTTGGGGGAGGCTATTGTAAGAAGAGCTATGGAGCAAAATATAGATTTACAAAGGGTTGATAACTTTATAGCTAATACTGGAAAAGGCGTAAGGGCAAAATTTGAAAACGTTGAAGTATTGGTTGGGAACAGTAGATTTATTGAAGAAGAGCAAATTGATACAAGTAAAATGAGAGAAATTGCTTCAAGCTTAGCTAAACAGGGAAAGACACCGATGTATGTTGCGATAGACGGTAGTTTGGCTGGAATTATTGCAGTATCTGACGTTGTTAAATCAACGAGTAAATCAGCCATTAAGGCTTTGAAGGATATGAATATCCAAGTAGTGATGATAACCGGAGATAGCAAGGCTACAGCAGCTTCTATTGCTGGGCAGGTTGAAATAGAACAAGTACTAGCAGAGGTATTGCCGAAAGACAAAGCTAACGAAGTGGCTCGCTTACAAAAACAAAACAGAAGGGTACTTATGGTAGGAGATGGAATAAATGATGCTCCTGCGCTCGCTCAGGCAGACATAGGAATGGCAATCGGCTCAGGCACTGATGTTGCTATGGAGTCAGCAGACATTGTTCTCATGCACTCAGACCTTATGGACGTCGTAAAAGCAATTAGGCTCTCTAAAAGCACAATCAGGAATATTAAGCAAAATTTATTCTGGGCATTTGCCTATAATGTTGCTGGTATACCTGTTGCAGCGGGAGTGCTCTATCTTTTGGGAGGACCTTTACTCAATCCTGTATTTGCAGCAGCAGCTATGTCACTAAGCTCAATATCTGTTTTACTCAATGCTTTAAGACTAAAGCGTTTTAAATAAAAGTTCTCGAGGTAGTATTTACCTTGAGAATTTTTTTGTATTTGTGGTAAAATAATTAAATCTAGAAGATCTAATAGATTTGACTATAGATATATATAGATTTTAAGACAAAAAATATAAAAAAATTATATATTATTGTAAAAACAAATAATTAATCAAAAGATGAACTAGTAGAGGGAACCATGGATAAAAAAATTTATGTAATGGGTCATAAGAACCCAGATACCGATTCTATTTGTTCTGCAATCTCATATGCGGAATTAAAAAACAGGCAGGGAATAGGTGCTGTACCTGTTAGACTTGGTGAGCTAAATAGGGAAACCGAGTTTGTTCTCAAGTATTTTAATGTAGAAACTCCTATGCTTCTACATACCATAAAAACACAGGTTGAAGACCTGAATATGGATGTTGTAAGCCCAGTAACTGAAGATATTTCAATCAAAACAGTTTGGACCATTATGAAAAGGGACAATATAAAGGCACTTCCCGTCGTAGATCAAAATGATAATATTATTGGTATTGTAACGTTGTCTGACATTACAGGGAAGTACATGGACGCGTGGGAGAATAATTTGATTGTATCTAGCCGTACACCATTAAAAAACCTGATTGAAACTCTCAATGCAGAACTTCTTACGGGAAATCATGAGGATTTCGATACAACGGGTAAAGTGGTAATAGCTACGCAGTCACCTCAGGACCTTCCTCAGTATGTTGAACAAGGCGATATAGTAATAGCTGGAAATAATTCTGACAATCTATTTGCCGCAATTGAGCTTGGTGCTAACTGCTTGATAATTTCCTGTGGTGGCGAAACCAATCCAAAGATTATTGAGGCTGCAAAAGAGAAAAAATGTATTGTTTTAAAAACAATGACAGATACTTTTACTACTTCAAGACTAATAAATCAAAGTATCCCTGTAGGCTTTACTATGAGCAGCAAAAACCTGATTTATTTTAATGTTGATGATTTCGTGGATGATATTAAGGATAAAATGCTTCAAACCAGATATAGAAGTTACCCTGTACTTGATAATAGTGGTAAGGTCAAGGGTATGATTTCAAGATATCACCTCATATCTCAAAATAGAAAAAAGATAATTCTATTAGACCACAATGAGAAGTCCCAAACAATTAATGGAGTGGAGCAGGCCGATATCTTAGAGATTATTGACCACCACAGGGTAGGGGACATTCAGACGGTAAAGCCTGTTATATTTAGAAATGAGACTGTAGGGTGCACTGCAACTATTATTGCTAGCATATACTATGAGAATGGTATGCGTCCTTCCAAACAAATTGCAGGCTTGCTGTGTGCAGCTATTATATCTGATACAATGAATTTCAAGTCTCCAACCAAAACTTTGAAAGACGTACAGATGGCAGAAAGGCTTTCACAGATAGCTGATATAAATATTCCTGAGTTCGCCCGTGAAATGTTTAAGGCAGGCTCCTCTATTGTCGGTATGAGTGAGAAGGATATATTGTATAATGACTTTAAGGATTATTACCTTGATAAGTTTAAGGTTGGAATAGGACAGATAAATACTATTGCTCATACTGCTGATGAAGATAGCATGAAAGAAATCAAACAAAAACTTTTGGAATATATGGAACAAAAATGTGAGCAGAAGTCTTATAGTCTTTTAATGCTAATGCTGACGGATATTTTCAATGAATGCACTGAGGTACTGTATGTTGGTTCAGAAAGATGGATTTTGAGTAAGGCGTTTAATGTGAGCGCAGATGAGAATACAGCATTTATGCCTGGAATGGTATCTAGAAAGCAGCAGATTGTACCTAGACTTGCGGTTGCATTGCAGCAATAGACTATATAGGCTATACGTTGCATTATTTATATACCTACACATAAGGCATAAGCTGATGGCATATGTTGAGCAATGAATTTTAAAAATATAGTTAATCACATAGAAAACGGGGTGACCTTGTCACCCCGTTTTTTAACTATTTATCACTACTGTGCTTTAACTACAAGTCCACCATCTACAGCATCAATGAGTACGGTCTTTCCATCATAGACCTCACCCTTAATAATTCTTCTGCCTATTTCAGTTTCAACAAACTTTTGTATAAATCTCTTTACTGGTCGTGCACCAAACTCAGGTGTATATGACTTGTCAGCAATATACTGTTTTGCACCTTCAGTAACATTGAGGTTTATTTTTCTATCATCAAGCCTTTTTCTGATATCGTCTAGAGACAAATCAATAATTCTCACGATTTCTTCTTTGCGAAGAGGCTTGAATAGTACAATTTCATCTATTCTGTTTATAAATTCAGGTCTGAAATGCTGCTTTAAATCTGCCATTACAGCATTTTCAGTAGAAAAATCAATGTCACCAGTCTTGTTGATACCTGCTAAAAGTCTTTGGCTTCCAATATTTGAAGTCATTATAATAACAGTGTTCTTAAAGTCAACTGTTCTTCCTTGACTGTCAGTAAGTCGACCATCGTCCAATAATTGAAGTAATACATTGAAAACCTCGGGATGTGCCTTTTCTATTTCGTCAAACAATATTACACAATAAGGCTTTCTTCTGACTGCCTCAGTAAGCTGTCCACCTTCTTCATAGCCAACATATCCTGGAGGGGCACCTATAAGCCTTGCAACAGCATGCTTTTCCATATATTCTGACATATCAATTCTAACAACGTTTTCTTCACTATCAAACAGTGCTTGAGATAAAGCCTTTGCCAGCTCGGTTTTACCAACGCCTGTTGGGCCCAAGAAGATAAAGGAGCCAATTGGTTTTCTCATATCCTTAAGACCTGAACGTGCACGAATTACAGCATCACATACCGCGTTTACAGCTTCATCCTGTCCGATTACTCTATTGTGTAATGTGCTGTCAAGATTGAGTAGCTTATCGCGTTCGTTTTCTACAAGCCTTGTAACAGGTATACCTGTCCAACGAGAAACTATCTCGGAAATTTCTTCTTCGGTTACTTCTTCTTTTAGATAGCGAATATCAATGCTTTTCTTTCTTTCTTTTTCTTGTTCTAGCTGTTTTTTTAGTTCGGGAAGCTGACCATGCTGTAGAACTGCAAGCTTTTCAAGGTCATATTTTCTCTCAGCTTCTTCGATCTGATGTTTTACGTCTTCAATCTGAAGTTTTATTTCTTTTTCACGCTTAATGTTTTCTTTCTCCATCTCCCATTGAGCCTTCATATGTTCAGAGCTTTCTTTAAGTGAAGTTAGCTCCTGCATAATCTTACCCAATCTTTCAAGAGAAGCACTATCTTCCTCCTTTTTGAGAGCTTGCTTTTCTATTTCTAATAGCATAATTCTTCGTGAAATCTCGTCAAGCTCTGTAGGCATGCTGTCTATCTCAGTTCTAATCATAGCAGCAGCTTCATCCATTAGGTCGATTGCCTTATCCGGCAAAAATCTATCACTGATGTAGCGATTTGAAAGTACTGCACAAGATACTATTGCGTTATCAGTAATTCTTACACCATGATGAATCTCAAACTTTTCTTTAAGTCCCCTTAGTATTGAGATAGTATCCTCAACAGTTGGCTGGTCTACCATAATGGTTTGGAAACGTCTTTCAAGAGCAGCATCCTTTTCAATATATTTCTTGTATTCGTCCAGTGTGGTTGCTCCGATACAATGCAACTCACCTCTAGCTAATTTGGGCTTGAGCAGATTGCCTGCATCCATCGCGCCTTCGGCTTTACCAGCACCCACTATATTGTGCAGCTCATCAATAAACAGAATAATTCTGCCATTTGAGTTTTCTACATCAGTTAGTACTGCTTTAAGCCTTTCCTCAAACTCTCCTCTATACTTTGCTCCTGCAATAAGAGAACCCATATCCAGTGCAAAGATTGTTTTGTCCTTTAAGCCCTCAGGGACATCTCCACTCAAAATTCTTTGTGCAAGTCCTTCAACAACAGCTGTTTTACCTACACCAGGTTCTCCTATTAGAACAGGATTGTTTTTTGTTCTTCGGGATAAAATACGGATAGCTCTTCTAATCTCAGAGTCTCTACCAATAACGGGGTCAAGCTTTCCAAGCCTTGCAAGCTCGACAAGGTCTCTACCAAAACGCTTGAGAGAGTCATAGGTTTCCTCGGGGTTTTTGGAGGTAATCCTCTGATTGCTTCTCACTTTCTGAAGTGCCTCCATAAACTTTTCAAGGGTAATACCATGCTTTTTAAATATATCAGTTGAAGGTGTTTTTCTTTCTTTAATTAGTGAAATAAAAATATGCTCCACACCTACATAATCATCCTTAAACTTCTTTGCTTCATCTTCTGCGGATAATACAATCTCATTAAATCTGCGAGTAGCATATAAATCGGAGGCACCGCTGCCATACACCTTGGGTACCTTTGCAAGCTCATTTTCAACGTCCTTCTGATATAAGGGGAGATTAATTCCCATATAGGCTAATAGCTTTGGAATAAGCCCATCTTCCTGAATGATGGCAGAGTAGTGTATGTGCTCTCCATCAACCTGCTGATGCCCCATTCTAACAGCGATATCCTGTGTTGTTGCAAGCACCATTTGCGCTTTCTCAGTAAACTTCTCTAAATTCATTTCTACCATCCTTTCATATATATCAATTATTATTTACTATACGGTTCTATTTCTATTGTTTTAAAGTATTGTTTAGTGTCTTTGACTTTCTTTGACCTTAAAGGTCTAAAAAAAGAAAATGGATAACCACTTTTTCTTAAAGGTATTAAATCAGAACTCAGAGTATCTGACTTTATCTGACCTTAAAAACATAATACTAAAAATTAGCACAAGAGGCAATATCCAATATTGATTAAAGGTACCAAGTATGACGAGTTTTTTACAATTATCTTGATATTGCTTTAATTATCATTAGATTATCTCTTGCACAATTAATAGAGTATATGAATTCCCCAAAAATTCTGTTCATACAATTTTAGAAGTTTCCTAGTTTATATAAATAAAATATTCTATTTTGAAATTTCATAAAGAGGGTAAATAATAATAGACATGTTTAATAACTAGAATGAGTTGCATAAATAGTTATGTAGACAGTTGTAACATAGTCGAAAAATATAGTATTATTGTATATATAAATAATTTTTGTTGGAGGGTAATATGATTAGTTTTGGGAAGAAAAACTGCGGAGAAGCGTGTCAAATAATGGATTATGTTGAAAAACAATTACAAGGTGTAAAATTACCTAAGCCTGCTGTAGAATACGGTATACATAAAAACGTTTTGTCTTTATTCTCTAAATTTCTAGAAAATGAAGAAAAGATATCCCATCTTTCCGACAAAGCATTAATGGAAACAACAAAATTGAGTAGCTTTGATGTTGAAATGTCCTTTATTGCCAAAGAAATTAATGAGTTTGCTGAGGAAATGACAGAAGTAAGTGAATCTAATATGGCAATGGTACAACAAGTAACTGCAAGCATGGATCAGGTAAACGACTCGATCATCGCCCAGGAAAGGACACTGAGTACTATTACTGAGCAAGCTAATATTTTAATTGAACAAAACAACAATAGCCTTGAGCAATTAGGTAGCATTAATAAGCTCAGACAGGACGTTATACAAGATGCTGAGGATATGTCTAAAAAAATAAAAATACTTGTTGATTTAACTAACAAGGTTAATCAGATTGTTTATGGAGTTAGGCAAATTGCTGAACAGACAAATCTATTGGCACTTAATGCTTCTATAGAGGCAGCACGTGCAGGAGAACATGGCAGGGGCTTTGCTGTGGTAGCAGACGAGATTAGAAATCTAGCAGACAACACCAAAAAAGAGTTAGCAGGAATGCTGAATTTTATGAAGGAAATACATACTGCTGCAAATGAAGGTCAGGAAAGTATGGCCAACACAATGCAATCAACTTTGGATATGTCGGAAAAAATTGAAATAGTGAATAAGTCAATTGTTGATAACGTTCAAAATTTAGAAAATAGTGTCAAGAGTATTAATGAACTTTCTGCATCCATGCAGTATGTAACTGCAGCAACTGATGAGATAAATGCGGCTATGAAAACAGCGGCTGTAGAATCAGAACGTATGGCAATAATGAACAAGAGAATGGTTAGTGAATCCGCAACCGCCTCTAGTTCTGCTGCTAAAATCTCTGAAATTGACAACGCTTTTACTCAAATCACCAAGGGCTTGAATGCACTATTGCAAGGCGGCATACATGCTATGAGTAATGAAAAATTCATTGAAAATATAGAGTCGGCAAAGAAGGGGCACGCAACATGGCTGGACAAGCTTAAAAAAATGGCAGAGGATATGGATATTCAGCCGCTTCAGACAAATAGTAAGAAGTGTGCATTTGGACATTTTTATGAAGCAATTGATGTTACGAGTCCTTTGATCATTAATGATTGGAAAGAGGTAAGCACTTACCACAGCTCATTCCATAGTCAAGGAGATATTGTAATTGAAGCAATAAGAAACAAGGATGTTATTGCTATAAAAGAAGGTCTTAATAAGGCAGAAATGTATTCTCAAAAAATATTCTCAATACTTGATGCTATTGAAGCAAAGGTTAGGTTAGCTACAAAGAATGGGGATCAAATATTTAAAACTAAGTAAAGAGAATACACTTTCTACATAATAAAGATTATATTCTACAGTTTATATGAGTATGTATTCTAAATGTATTATTTTTTAAAAATGTTGCACATTATTAAAAGGTATGTTATACTAGCTAGCGGAAAAATACACACGCACTTTACTAGTTAAAGTGGTAACAAATCTTTAAGTTATTCATTTTTAAGTGCGGCGGTATTAACTTTAACGGAGGTGTTTAATATGTCAGTTATTTCAATGAAACAATTGTTGGAGGCAGGTGTTCACTTCGGTCACCAGACTAGAAGATGGAACCCAAAGATGGCAGAATACATTTTTACAGAGCGTAATGGTATCTACATCATTGATCTTCAGAAGACAGTAAAAAAGGTTGAGGATGCTTACTACTTCGTAAGAGAAGTTGCAATGAATGGACAGGATGTTCTTTTCGTTGGTACAAAGAAGCAGGCTCAGGATTCAATCAAGGAAGAGGCTGAAAGAAGTGGTCAGTTCTTCGTAAACAACAGATGGTTGGGCGGTATGCTCACAAACTTCAAGACTATCAGAAAGAGAATTGAAAGACTCAATAGCTTAAACGCTATGGAAGCTGATGGAACATTTGAAGTACTTCCTAAGAAGGAAGTTATCAAGCTCAAGAAGGAAATGGCAGATCTTGAAAAGAACCTTGGCGGTATCAAGACTATGAAGAAGATTCCAGGAGCTATGTTCGTTGTTGACCCACGCAAAGAAAGAAACGCTATTCTAGAAGCTAGAAAGCTCGGTATACCAGTTGTAGCTATAGTTGATACAAACTGTGACCCAGATGAGGTAGACTTCGTAATTCCTGGTAATGATGATGCTATCAGAGCTGTAAAGCTTATTGCAGCTAAAGTTGCAGATGCTATTATCGAAGGTCGTCAGGGGGAACAATTAGCTCCTGAAGCGGCTAATGAATCAGCTGAAGAAGTTGCTGAAGTAGCAGAGTAATTTAAATTATTATGGTCTTCAGTCCATACGGGCTGAAGACCCTTAAATAAGTAAATAAACTATTTTCTATAAATATCGGTTTGGAGGATTAGGTCATGATTACTGCTGAAATGGTAAAGCAGCTCCGCGAAAGAACCGGAGCAGGTATGATGGAGTGTAAGAGAGCCCTCACTGAAACAGAAGGAAACGAAGAGAAGGCTATTGAATACTTGAGAGAAAAGGGACTTGCATCAGCTGCTAAAAAAGCTGGTAGAGTTGCTGCAGAAGGTCTTGTTGAAGCTTACATTCATGGTGGCGGAAGAATTGGTGTTCTCGTTGAAGTTAACATTGAAACAGACTTTGCTGCTAAGAATGAAGAGTTCAAGCAGATGGTTAAGGATATTGCAATGCAGATAGCTGCAAGCAAGCCTGAATATGTTAAGAGAGAAGATGTTCCTGCTTCAGTTATTGAAAATGAAAAGGAAATCTTAAGAGCTCAAGCAAAGAACGAAGGTAAGCCAGAAAAGATCATCGAAAAGATGGTTGAAGGAAGAATAGAAAAGTACTATTCAGAAGTTTGCTTACTTGAGCAGGCATTTATCAAAGACCCAGATATTACAGTTGGGCAACTCGTTACTCAGAAGATAGCTAAGATAGGTGAAAACATTTCTGTAAGAAGATTTGTTAGATTTGAAAGAGGCGAAGGTATCCAGAAAAAGGAAGAAAACTTTGCTGATGAAGTTATGAAACAGATAAATGGTTAATTGATAAAAGGGAACATATTATATTGTATGTTCCCTTTTTTAGCACATATTGTTTATATTTCCTGAACAACAAATAATAAATTAGATTATAATTTTTTCTTATATATAATTAGTAAATAAGTCGGGGGAGGATTCTATGATACAACCAAAGTATAAGAGAATTATGTTAAAAATCAGCGGAGAAGCTCTAGCAGGAGAGAAAAAGAACGGAATAGACTCAGATACTATTAATGAAATATGTGACAGAATACTGGAAATACACAAATTGGGTGTTGAGGTTTCCATAGTTGTTGGTGGAGGAAACTTCTGGAGAGGAAGAACAGGGGTAGGAATGGATAGAATTACTGCTGACCATATGGGTATGTTGGCTACAGTAATAAACTCCCTTGGACTACAGGATGCACTTGAACAAAGAAATATTCCAGTAAGGGTTCAAACTGCTATAGAAATGAGACAGATTGCTGAGCCTTATATAAGAAGAAAGGCTGTAAGGCATCTTGAGAAAAAAAGAATAGTAATCTTTGCTTGTGGAACTGGTAACCCCTATTTCTCCACGGATACTGCAGCTGCTTTACGAGCAGCCGAGATTGATGCTGACGCTATACTTATGGCTAAAAACGTAGATGGAATCTATGATTGTGACCCAAATAAGAATAAAAACGCTGTTAAATTCAATACCTTGAGTTATGAGGACTACCTCAACAAGAACCTTACAGCAATTGACCTTACAGCAGCTTCTTTCTGCAAGGACAATGCTATTCCTATGATTATATTTGGTCTTGATAATCCGGATAATATCATAAAGGCAGTAATGGGAGAAAACATTGGAACTACATTGTACACCCAGCTTGCTTAATATTATTTAGCTAAAGATAATAACCTATTTTTGAATACAATAATATTGCTCTCAGGTAATTAGTGCAATATGTTTCCTACTTGTTATATATGTTGAAATATTTGATAAAAAACTGTATTATATAATTGTCGTGTTTAGCTGAGAACTTTTTATAGGAGGAGCATTATGAACAAGGAGCTTTATAAACCAATCGAAGAAAAGATGAATAAAACCATACATGTCTTAAAGGATAATCTTGCTGGTATTAGAGCAGGAAGAGCAAATCCGGCAATATTAGACAAGCTATCAATAGAGTATTATGGTGCACCTACTCCCATAACACAGATTGCAAGTGTTTCTATACCCGAAGCAAGAGTTATACTTATTCAACCATGGGAAGCAAAACTTCTTAGGGATATTGAGAGGGAAATACTAAAATCTGATATAGGCATCAATCCAAATAATGATGGAAAGGTTATCAGGCTGGTATTCCCACCTCTTACAGAGGAAAGAAGAAAAGATCTTACCAAGACTGTTAAAAAAGACGGAGAGGAATCAAAAGTAGCTATCAGATCTATCAGAAGAGATGCAATTGAAAGCATGAAGGCAAAGAAGAAGGCATCTGAGATTACTGAGGATGACTTGAAGAACGCTGAAAAAGATATTCAGAATATCACTGATAAGTTTATTGCTGAGATTGATAAGATAGTTGAAGCGAAGGAAAAAGAAATCATGGAGGTATAATCCTCATGAAAATAGATACACTCATATTAGGGCTTAGCCTAGAGTGTGCTTTAGCTGAGTGTTTAGATAGGGGATGTGTTATTAGGCAGATTAAGCTAACCGCACCTCCTCGTACGCAAGACAGGCAATACGATAATAGCTTTAGAATAGTCAGAGTAGACTATTTAGCTGAAAATGAAATATCTTTATTGGTATGCAAGCCCCTCTAATTATGAGGGGTTATTTTCAAATACGAATAACTGGTGGTGGGGAGTAAAAAATGGCCAGAGGAAATAGATTTTTTGGCAAGAAGGCTCAAGCAGAGCAAATATTCGATGTGCCTGCTCATATTGCCATTATCCCCGATGGAAATGGCAGATGGGCTAAGAAAAGAGGTTTACCAAGAAGCGTAGGGCATAGAGAAGGTTCTATGACTTTGAAAAAAATAGTCATTTACTGTTCCAAGCTTGGGGTAAGTCACCTGACATTCTACGCATTTTCAACAGAAAATTGGAAGAGGCCTGAAGAAGAAGTAAATGCTCTAATGAATTTGTTGATGGAATTTATGCAAAGAGCAGAAAAAGAACTTGAGGGCAGTAATGTCAGAATTAAAGTGATTGGTAACCTTGATGAACTTTCTGATGGGTTGAAGAAAGAAATAATTAGAGTGGAAAAATATACTGCACAGAATAGTGGACTGCAGCTAAATATAGCTTTGAATTACGGCTCAAGAAATGAGATTGTTCATGCCATTAAAAGTATTGTTAAAGACGTAGAAAATAAAGAGCTATCGGCAGAAGATATCAGTGAAGAGATATTTGAGAAACACCTGTATACAAGCGAAATACCTGATCCTGATTTACTTATCAGAACAAGCGGTGAACAGAGGATCAGTAACTATTTATTGTGGCAGCTGGCATATACCGAGCTGTGGTTTAGCGATAAGCTATGGCCTGATTTTAACGAAACAGATATTGCCGAGGCAATTAAGGATTATAACAATAGAGAAAGAAGATTTGGCGGAGTATAGTAAATAATTCTGTCCATGAGAAGGAAAGGGTAGAAAATGTTAAAAACTAGGGTTATCAGCGCATTGGTTGGATTAGCATTATTGATTGCAGCATTATATATGGGATCATTGTTTCTGGGTATAGTAGTTTGTGCAATTGCTGCAGTTGGTTTACATGAGTTTTATAGTTCGGTTGAAAAGGCCAATTATAAGCCCATTAAGCTTGTAGGCTATTTATCTATAATTCCTTTATTATTACTTGTATTTAGTTATGCTGAAATTTTTAATTTAGATATGGCAAAGGTAACGGCTGTGTCTGCTTTCATATTGATAGTACTTTGTATGACAGTTATTGTATTTGCAAACAAGAAATACAATATAATTGATGCTTGCATTACAATTTTCGGTGTTGCTTATATTCCATTTACACTAAGTTTTGTTATTACCATTAGAAATTTGGATTTTGGAATACTACTCATTTGGCTTATTTTTATAGGCGCTTGGGGTACTGACACCATGGCATATACCTGTGGAAGATTATTTGGAAAAAGAAAGATACTTCCTGAAATAAGTCCGAAGAAAACCTTGGGCGGGGCTATTGGCGGCGCAATAGGCTGTGTAATACTGATGATGGCATTTGGGTATATTGTGGAAGTATATTTTGGGCTAAAAATGTCCTACGTAGCACTTGCTATAGTGGGGCTACTCTGTGGTATTGTTTCACAGGTTGGAGACTGGTGCGCCTCGGCGATAAAAAGATATGTAAATATAAAGGACTTTGGTAATATAATGCCCGGTCACGGTGGAGTAATTGATAGATTTGACAGTATATTATTCGTTGCTCCTACAGTTTATTTTTTACTTACTAGTTTTATCTAAGTATGTAGTGTACTATTGCAAAGAGCATGTAGTCTACTATTAAGGAGTAGGTAGTCTATTATTTGTAAAGAGTTGTAGTTATTATTTACTAGAGCATGTAGGCTATTATTGTAAAGAGTTGTAGAAGGGTTTGGTAATTACATGGCAAAGGTCATTTCTATTATTGGCTCAACGGGGTCAATAGGCGTTCAGACACTTGATGTAGCAAGAAATTTGGGAATAAAAGTTGCTGGCCTTTCAGCAAATTCGAATATAAATTTATTGGAAGAGCAGGTCAGAGCGTTTTTGCCTTCAGTTGTTTCAGTTGGTACAAAGCAATTGGCGAAGACCTTGGAAGAGCGATTAAAAGGCTTAAATGTTGAGATTTATTATGGCAATGAAGGCATGAACAGGGTAGTAGAATTAGAACAGGTTGATACAGTAGTTACTTCTGTTGTTGGCATTGCCGGTTTGCTGCCCACAATGCATGCCATAAAGCACAAGAAGAATATTGCTCTTGCAAATAAGGAAACCCTTGTAACAGCTGGCAGTATTGTTATGCAGGCAGCTAAAGAAAATGGGGTAGTTATTTATCCTGTTGATAGCGAGCATTCGGCAATATATCAATGTCTTATGGGAAACAAGCTTAAAGAAGTAGAAAAGCTTATAATAACTGCTTCAGGTGGACCATTTAGAGGCAAAACCAGTGAACAGCTAAAGGATATCAAGCCTGAACAAGCCTTAAAGCATCCAAACTGGAGTATGGGTAGTAAAATTACAATTGACTCTGCAACACTTATGAATAAGGGGCTAGAGGTTATTGAAGCAAAATGGCTTTTCGATATGCCGTTGGACAGAATTCATGTTCTGGTGCATCCTCAGAGCATTATCCACTCCATGGTTGAATATATTGATGGATCTGTAATGGCTCAGCTAGGTTCACCTGACATGAGAATTCCAATTCAGTTAGCCTTAACTTACCCAGAAAGGCATTGTAACTATTTTAGTAAGTTAGATTTATTAGAATGCGGCATGCTATCTTTTGAAGAGCCAGATACCAAGACTTTTAGGTGTCTGCAGTATGCATTTGATGCATTAAAAGCAGGCGGAACTATGCCGGCAGCAATGAATGCTGCAAATGAAATCGCTGTTGCTTCCTTCCTAGAGGGTAGGTTATCCTTCCTAGGAATAGCACAAACAATAGAAAGTGTTATGAATAAACATAATACGAATACTTTACCAGGTTTGGACGATATAATAGAAGTAGATGAATGGGCGCGAAACATTGCAAAAGAGCTCATTCAATATAATAGCCGATAACGGTAGATAGGTGGTCACTTAAATGGGAATAATTATAGCCATTTTGGCTTTGAGTTTTTTGATAATAATTCATGAATTGGGTCATTTTTTGGTTGCAAAGGCTTTTAAGGTAAGAGTAAATGAGTTTTCTCTCTTTATGGGGCCTAAGCTTTGGAGCTTTCAGAAGGGTGAAACTCAATATTCACTTAGATTGATTCCAATGGGCGGATATGTAAAGATGGAAGGTGAGGAAGAAACCTCTGAGGACGACAGAGCTTTCAATAAAAAGCCTATTGGTGTCAGAATGGCCATAATTGCAGCAGGCCCTGTAATGAATATACTGGTAGCACTTATATTTGGCTTCATAATTGTTATGAATACAGGTTATTCTACAAATGTTGTTGAAAGTGTAAATCCTGGTTCTGTTGCAGAGCAGGCTGGCATAAAGGCAGGAGATAAATTTGTAAAATACAATGATAGCAGACTGTTTATGATAAACGACATGGAGTTATTATCTTACCCTTTGGGGGTAAATGACCCTGTTACAGTTGAAATAGAGAGAAACGGAAAGACACAGACAATAGAATTTACACCCGATAGAAACGGCGGATATAAGCTTGGCTTTACACCTAAAGCTGCTGATGGCTCAGTATCAAGAGAGGTACAGAATGTAGCAAGTAATTCTGCGGCTTATAAAGCAGGACTTAAAGAAGATGACAAAATAGTAAAGCTTAACGATATTACTGTTAATTCAAGACAGGATATAGCAGAAGCTTTAAATAGTATAAAGGGAAATGAAGTAACTATAACTGTCGAAAGAGACGGACAGCAGATGTCACTTGTGCCAGTGATCCCCGAGATTGGGAAAAACCCTGAGATATATTCAATGGGGCTTACCTTTGGAGCAAAAGAAAGCGGGATTGCTGACGGCATTGTGCAGTCTGTAAATTATAACCTTTCAATATCGAGATCAATATTCCTTTCATTTGCTTGGCTATTTCAGCAGGTTGTTCCTACAAGTGATATGATGGGACCAATAGGCATTACCACTACTATTAGTGATACAGTTGCAGTAGGAGAGAGTTTTACGGACAAATTAATTAATCTATTGTCCATTACAACGCTTATAAGCATAAACTTAGGGCTTTTAAACCTGTTTCCTTTCCCTGCCTTGGACGGCAGTAAGATTGTCTTACTTGCAGTTGAGGGTATTAGGAAAAAACCGTTAGCTCCTGAAAAGGAAGCACTTATAACTATGGTAGGCTTTGTGCTATTGATTATGCTGCTCGTTTATGCGTCGTTCAATGACATAGTAAGAATAGTGCGGTGAGGCTTTTTTAGCTATATTATCCGCTTATAGAGCTATATCGTTTAAAGCTTCCTACCGTGTAAATGCATACATTTAGAGGGAAACAATATGAATTACAATACACCAGTGAGAAAACAAACAAAACAGATTAGAATAGGACAAGTGCGTGTCGGAGGTAATGCTCCGGTAAGCATTCAGTCCATGACAAATACAGATACTAGGGATGTGCACGCTACAGTTGAACAAATTGCGAGGCTGACTGACGCCGGCTGTGATATCATAAGGGTCGCAGTACCTGACATGGAAGCAGCGCAGGCCGTCAAAGCTATAAAAGCCGGCATCACCATTCCGCTTGTCGCGGACATTCACTTCGATTACAGACTTGCACTCGAGTGTATGAAAAACGGCGTAGACAAGATTAGGCTCAATCCAGGAAATATCGGCGGTCACGACAGGGTGAAGGCAGTTGCTGATATGGCAAAGGAGAGGGCAATTCCTATCAGAATTGGCGTTAATTCCGGTTCTGTCGAGAAAAGTATAGTAGAAAAATACGGTGGAGTAACACCTGAGGGCATGGTTGAAAGTGCTCTTTCACATGCAAGCTTACTAGAGGAAGAGAACTTTTCTGATATAGCCATTTCTATAAAGGCTTCAAGCGTTCCAATGACTATTGCAGCTTACAGGCTATTGTCACAGAGGACAAACTATCCTCTGCACGTTGGTGTCACAGAGGCAGGAACCATAAAAAAAGGTACTATCAAGTCCTCAGTAGGCATTGGATGCCTACTGGCAGAAGGGATTGGGGACACAATAAGGGTTTCCCTCACAGGTGACCCTGTTGAGGAAATTATTGTGGGCAGAGAAATACTTAAATCTCTTGGCATGATAAAGCAGGGAATTGAAATTGTTTCTTGTCCAACCTGTGGAAGAACCAAGATTGATTTGATAAGCATTGCAAATCAGGTTGAACCTGTATTGGAGAAGATAGACAAAAATATTAAGGTTGCTATCATGGGATGTGCCGTTAATGGACCGGGGGAAGCTAAGGATGCAGATATCGGAATTGCAGGCGGTATGAATGAAGCATTGCTGTTTAAAAAGGGTACAATTATCAGAAAAATACCTCAGGATAGAATAGTTGAGGAACTTATAAAAGAGATTAGTGAAATGTAATCTAATGTGTGTAGGCGTGGAACTACCCATTCTTTGGGTAGTTGCCTTCACAAATAAAATATAGAATGTATTGATGGGGTCGTGAGATGAGTACACAACAGAATAGTTTGTTGAAGGATTTATTCCCTGAGGTAGTCGAATCAAGCGGGGAATTTTCTGTTTTGGGCGGACTGTCCGTTGAAAAAATGAGCGTTTTTATCAAGTCTAATAGGTTAGAAATCAATGCTGCTTCAAATGTGATTTTGAACAACGAGCTACTGCAAGCATTTGAAACCAAGCTTTGTGAAAAGCTAGGTGCTATTGCTGTGCTCACTATCAGATATACCAAGCCTTTTACTCTTGAGGAGTTTGTAAAGGAATGCTGGGATAATATAGTGACTTTGCTAAATTGCAAGGTGGCACTTTCAAAGGGCATTCTTGCGGGGAGCACCTGCGACATTCAAGGAAATAAGCTCATTATCAATCTGACTACAAAGGGCGCAAGTATACTAAAGGCGCAAGAATGCAATACAATTATAGAGAAGTATGTGCTAGAAAGCATTGGAAAGCCCTCAAAGGTGGAATTCGTTGACGCACAGGTTGACAACAACACCTTGGACGAGTATGTTGCGCAAAAAGAGCTTGAGCAGGCACAGATTATCAGCTCAGCAATGACGGCGGCCGCAGCAGAGGCCAAAGCAGGTGCAGGGTCTAAGTCTAAGCCGGCTGGGGGAGAAAGCAGCATAAAGGGCGGCGTCATTGCCGGAAAACCGTTTACCGACCAGCTAATGAGAATGTCTGAGGTAACACAGGATTCTGGTAGAGTTGCTATATCAGGAGAGGTCTTCAGGACCGAATCCCGAGAACTCAGGAGCGGTAAGTTTATCTATATATTCGATATGACGGACTATACAAGCTCGGTTACCGTAAAAATGTTTGTTGAAAAGAAGGATTTTGAAACTATTTCGGGGGCAATCAAAGAGGGAAGCTGTCTCAAGGTGCGAGGTGAGGCTCAATACGACAAGTTTGCCAAGGAACTAGCTGTAATGGCATTTGACGTTATTGAGGAAGAAAAAGATGAGAAGATGGATGAAGCTGAGGAAAAGAGAGTAGAGCTGCATCTTCACTCCCAGATGAGCTCCATGGACGGTGTTACAAACGTAAAAGACCTGGTAAAGAGAGCTGCTCAATGGGGAATGAAGGCAATAGCCATTACAGACCATGGTGTAGTACAGGCTTATCCAGACGCTTTTGCAGCATCTAAAAAGAATAAGATTAAGATAATATACGGAGTGGAATGCTATCTTCTTGATGATCAGGTACCTATTGTATACCATCCAAACGGTCATAGCTTAGAAGATGAGTTTGTGGTTTTTGACTTAGAGACAACTGGCTTAAACTCATACAAAGATAGAATAACAGAAATAGGAGCTGTAAAAATCAAGGGTGGGAAGATTGTAGACAAATTCTCTACCTTTGTAAACCCTGGAATTCCTATACCTAGCTTTATTGTTAAGCTAACTGGAATTACAGATGAGATGGTAGCAGACGCACCTCCAATTGAACAGGTAATGAATGAGTTTCTAGAGTTTATTCAAGGCAGTGTTTTGGTTGCACACAATGCTAATTTTGATGTGGGTTTCTTGAGACAAAATGCTAAAGTGATGGGTGAAAAGATTAAAAACCCTGTTATAGATACGCTTGAGCTATGCAGAAAAATGTTTCCCGAGTTGGGCAAATATAAGCTCAATATCATTGCAAAACACTTAGGAATTGAGCTTGAAAATCATCACCGTGCAGTAGATGATTCGTTGGCAACAGCCAAGATATTTATATACTGCATGGATATGCTCAGAGACAAGGGATGTAAGTCAATAAACGATATTCAGGGTAAGTTTGATGGTGCTGTTAATCTCAAAGCAAGCTCATACCATGCAATAATTCTGGTAAGAAATCAGACGGGACTCAAAAATCTATACAAAATTGTTTCAGAGTCTCATTTAAAGTATTTCTACAAAAAACCCAGAGTTCCCAAAAAGCTACTTATGGAGCATAGGGAAGGACTCATACTAGGTAGTGCCTGCGAGGCGGGAGAACTATATCGTGCAATACTCAACAATAAGACGGACGAAGAGCTTTCAAATATAGTAAGATTCTATGACTATCTTGAGATACAACCACTTGGCAACAACCAGTTCCTATTGAATAGTGGAAAAGTATCCTCAATGGAGGAACTGAGAAAGATAAACAAAAGGATAGTAAAGCTTGGGGAAAAGCACAAAAAGCCTGTAGTTGCCACTTGTGATGTACACTTCCTTGATCCAAGGGACGAGGTGTACAGAAGAATACTAATGTCTGGTCAGGGATACACTGATGCCGACAATCAAGCACCATTGTACTTAAGGACCACTGATGAAATGCTTGAGGAGTTCCAGTACCTTGGAAGTGAAAAGGCGTATGAGGTGGTTGTTACAAACACTAATCTGATAGCAGATATGGTTGACGTAATAGCTCCTGTACCTGAAGGCACTTTCCCTCCTAAAATCGAGGGTGCCGAGCATGATATTGAAGAGATGGCAATTAGTACAGCCAAAAGGATATATGGAGAAGAGCTGCCAGAAGTAGTATCTCAGAGGTTGGATAAGGAGCTCAACTCTATTATTAAAAATGGCTTCTCTGTTATGTACCTTATTGCACAGAAGCTAGTTTCCAAGTCTTTGAGTGATGGATATCTGGTTGGTTCAAGAGGATCGGTTGGGTCCTCCTTTGTAGCAAACATGGCTGGTATTACAGAGGTTAATTCACTGCAACCTCATTATATTTGTGAAAACTGCAAGTACTCAGAATTCATTTTGGACGGCTCATATGATTGTGGCTTTGATATGCCCGAAAAAACCTGTCCCAAGTGCGGCAACAACCTCAAAAAGGATGGCTATGATATACCGTTTGAAACGTTTCTTGGCTTTGATGGGGACAAGGAGCCTGATATAGACCTTAACTTCTCCGGAGAATATCAGCCCGTTGCACATAAGTACACAGAAGAACTCTTTGGAGAAGGCTATGTATTCAGAGCGGGAACAATAGCTTCTGTTGCTGATAAAACGGCATATGGCTATGTCAAGAACTATCTGGATGAGCGAAATATTATAGTTACAAATGCTGAAATTAACAGACTTGTCAAGGGCTGTACCGGCATAAAGAGAACTACCGGACAGCACCCTGGCGGTATAATGATAGTACCGAGGGATAAGGAGATTTATGATTTTTCTCCAATACAGAGACCTGCAGATGATACTCAGTCAGAGATTACCACCACGCACTTTGATTATCACTTCTTGCATGGTAGTATTCTTAAGCTTGATATATTAGGACATGACGATCCTACTGTTATCAGAATGCTGGAGGACTTGACAGGGGTGGACGCTACTAAAATACCAATTGGTGAGGCAAAGACAATGAGCCTGTTTAGTTCTACTGATGCGCTGGGTGTAACACCTGAAGATATAAACAGTGAGTCGGGTACCTTTGCAATACCTGAATTCGGAACTAAATTTGTGCGTCAGATGCTGGTTGATACCAAGCCTCAGACGTTCTCGGAATTAATAAGAATATCAGGGCTTTCACATGGAACGGACGTATGGCTGAACAATGCTCAAGACCTGATAAGAGACGGAATAACAACACTCTCAAAGTGTATCTGTTGCCGTGACGATATAATGATTTATCTAATGCATGCAGGACTGCCCCCAAAGACAGCCTTCAAAATCATGGAGGATGTCAGAAAGGGGAAGGGCGTAAAGGAAGAGTATGAGGTTATTATGAAGGAGAATAATGTACCTGATTGGTATATTAAATCTTGTAAAACCATTAAGTACATGTTCCCAAAAGCACATGCTGCCGCTTATGTTATGATGGCGTTTAGAATTGCATGGTTTAAGGTTTATTACCCAGAGGCCTTCTATGCAACCTACTTTACTGTTAGAGCTGATGATTTTGACGCTGAGATAATGGCACAAGGCCAGGACAAAGCAAAAAATAAGATACGTGAGTTTGAGCAAAAGGGAAATAATATGACTACCAAAGAGAAGAATATACTTACAATACTTGAGGTAGCAAACGAAATGTATGCACGCGGATATAAGTTTCTTCCCATAGACTTATATAAATCGGAGGCAGTCAAGTTTACTATAGAAAAAGATGGACTAAGACCACCATTAAATGCGCTGCAAGGCTTAGGTACATCAGCCGCACAGAACATAGTAGAGGCTAGAAAAAATGGAGAGTTCCTTTCCATTGAGGAATTGCGCACCAAGGCAAAAATCAGCAAATCTGTCATTGAAATTCTTGATAGAAATGACTGCTTGAGAGGATTGCCACAAAGCAATCAGTTATGTCTATTTTAATGAGAAAAATGAAGCATACTAAAGATAATACAAAAAAACATTAAAAACAGTAATAAATTATTGATAAGTTGGAATAATAATGATATAATACACGAGGATAGAAGTTTAATAGACTTTACTGCCAAGAGTGGGAAATCCCACTCTTTGTTGTTTAGCTAGACAAAAAAGGACTTAGTTCCTTTATTTTTTCATTTATAAAAACTATCCGAGGCTAGGCCTCAGAACATCTATGGCACATATTGTGCCTTAGTTTTTGCACTGATTTTTTTTGTGATATTAAGGCTGAATGTATTTGTTATGTATGGTTAATCATGCAAATGAAAGGAATGTATATATGAAAAAGCAGGTACAGCAAGCTATTTTTGAGTTGGCAGCTCCCATAGTTGATAGCTTAAATTATGAGTTGGTTGATGTTGAGTTTGTCAAGGAGGGTGCTAACTGGTACTTAAGAATTTATATTGATAAAGATGGCGGTATAACCATTGATGACTGTCAGACAGTAAGTGAACGTATTAGTGACATACTTGATAAGCAGGACCCTATACAACAAAGCTATTATCTTGAGGTTTCTTCTCCAGGTCTTGATAGACCCCTCAAGACAGAGAGGGATTTTGTTAAATATAAGGGAGAAGAGGTTGAGGTTAAGCTTTTTCAGCCTATTGACGGGCAGAAGCTGTTTGAGGGTGAACTCATAGGTCTTATAGAAAATAACATTGTTATAAAATCAAACGGTAAAGAGTTATCCTTTGAAAAAGAAAAGGTAGCGATAGTAAGAAGGGTTATTAGATTTTAATAATTTATTATAGGAGGGTGACAAAATGAGTGCTGAATTAATTTTAGCTCTTGAGCAACTTGAAAAGGAAAAGGGTATTGATAAGGAAATTATTATAGAGGCTATAGAATCAGCTTTGATTTCTGCATATAAAAAGAATTTTGGTTCAAATATGAACGTTAAGGTAAATATTGATAGAATCACAGGTGATGTGAAAGTATTTGCGCTCAAGAAGGTTGTTGAAGACCCTGATTATGATAACATGGAAATTTCTCTCGAAGAAGCAAAGAAGGTTGATGCTGTATTAAATATAGATGACTATGCTGAAGTTGAAATTACACCTAGATCTTTTGGCAGAATAGCTGCTCAAACCGCTAAGCAGGTAGTTGTTCAGAAGCTTAGAGAAGCTGAAAGAGGAATTATCTACGATGAATTTTACAACAAGGAAAGCGATATTGTAACAGGTATTGTTCAAAGAACTGAGAAAAGAAACGTTGTTGTAGACTTAGGTAAGACTGAAGCTATACTTGCTCCAACAGAGCAGACTCCAGGTGAGGAGTATAGATTTAATGACAGAATTAAGTCATATGTTATAGAAGTTAAGAAAACTACTAAAGGTCCTCAAATTATTCTTTCTAGAACCCATCCTGGTTTGGTAAAGAGACTATTTGAGCTTGAAGTACCAGAAATTCATGACGGAACTGTTGAGATAAAGAGTATCTCACGTGAACCAGGTTCACGTACCAAGATAGCAGTATATTCAAAGGATGAAAATGTAGATCCGGTTGGTGCATGCGTCGGACAAAAGGGTACTCGTGTTCAAGCAATTGTAGATGAATTGCGCGGAGAAAAGATAGATATTATTAAGTGGAGTAGCGATGCTAGGGATTATATATCTAGTAGCCTTAGTCCTGCAAAGGTTTTAAGGGTTGATGTAAATGAGGACGAGAAAACTGCCAAGGTAGTTGTGCCGGATTACCAGTTATCACTTGCTATAGGCAAGGAGGGACAAAATGCTCGTCTTGCAGCTAAGCTTACTGGTTGGAAGATTGACATAAAGAGTGAATCACAGCTTAGGGCTTCAATAGAAAAGCAGCTGTTTGATGACAATTATGTTTCAGATTATAGCTACAATGAAGATGATGATGAAGACACTCTACTAGATGACTAATATTTTTGTTACATTTTTGGGAAGAATATGTCTTTATTGGAAGGTGTGAATTAATGAAGCAAAAAAAAATACCTCTACGCATGTGTCTTGGATGCAAGGAAATGAAGCCCAAAAAAGAGCTAATTAGAGTAGTTAGAAACAATGAAGGTGAGATTAGTATTGATACTGTTGGCAAAAAGCCTGGAAGAGGCGCATATATATGCAAATCCTCAGATTGTCTTGAGCAGGCTATAAAAGCCAAGAGACTTGATAAAGCCTTTGAGACCAGTATCAGTAGTGATATATATGACAATCTAAGGAAGCAATTGGAGGAGAGTAATGGATAAAGTTTATTCCTTGCTTGGACTTTCAAAAAAGGCTGGGAAACTTGTATCAGGAGATGAGACCTGTGAAAGGGCTATTAAGTCGGGAAAGGCTGTCTTGGTAATTGTATCAAAAGACGCATCCGAAAATACGAGGGACAAATTTGAAAGCATGTGCAAGTACAGAGAAGTTTGCTTCAGACAATATGGTGTGAAGCAGAACCTTGGAAGATGTATTGGTAAAGACATCCGTTCTGTGGTTGCAATAATATCTGATGATTTCAAGAATGGCCTTCTTAAACTTATAGATCAACAAAATCAATCCGGGGGTGAAGGTATTGGATAAAGACAATAATAAGACAAGAATCTACGAGCTTGCCAAGGAACTTAATACAACTAGTAAGCGTTTGATGGAAAAGCTCGCTGAAATAAATGTTAATGTAAAAAACCATATGAGCCTTTTAGAGCCAAATGAGTTAGCGGCTCTTTACAAGCACATTGGTATTATTAAGCATGATGAAAAAAGTGATAAGAAACCAGAAGAAAAAAAGTCTCATGAAGAGGTACACCATTCTTCTGCTGATAAAAAGAAGGATCCTAAAAAGGATATAAAGAGTGCTCCAAGGATTATTAGAACACGAGAGATTAATTTAGACCAAGTGCAAGATACTCAACAGAACATTAATGCGAATAATAAGTCAAAGTTTGAGGGTAAGAATGATTACAAGTCTAATTACAAAAATGATTATGTAAAAAGTAGTACTTCAAATACTTCCGGACTAAGACCTGGATTTGTAAGAGATGAAAAGCTTGACTTAAGACATAATAAACCTGCCTTACCAAATGAGAAGCCTCTTGAAATGAGCAGCTCAAGCACAAAGCAAGGAGTGTCTCAGACCCTTATGAATGACGTTAATAAAACGGGGTCAAATATAAATAATACAAAAGCACTGAATGTGGAACAAAATTTCGTAGCAGATAATAAAATACAAAAACAAAGTCAAATATCAGAGGTATCAATGCAGGAAAATAATCAAGAAAAAGTCAATACAAATGAAGTAACAAAGCAACCGGAGGCTATGACAGCAAAAGTGACTGAACAGCAATCATCAGAGAATGGTAAGGCCACACAAGTTAGGACAACTGCTCCTGCTGAGGACAATGCTGATACTCAGAGTGCTCCAACTAATGTTAAAGGTGGTGCAGAAAAAGCTCCTTCTCAAGCAAATTATCAAGGAGACAGGCCACAGAGACCATATGGAGACAGACCGCAGGGGGATAGACCACAGAGACCATATGGAGACAGACCTCAGGGCGATAGACAGCAGAGACCATATGGAGATAGACCACAGGGCGATAGACAGCAGAGGCCATATGGAGACAGACCACAGGGAGACAGACCACAGGGGGATAGACCCCAAAGGCCATACGGAGATAGACCATATGGAGACAGACCACAGGGCGATAGACAACAAAGACCGTATGGAGATAGACCACAGGGTGATAGACCTCAAAGACCATATGGTGAGATACCTCAGGGTGAAAGACCACAGAGGCCATATGGAGACAGACCTCAAGGTGACAGACCACAGAGACCATATGGGGAC